>NZ_JAFMPN010000008.1 GCF_017351175.1 Desulfovibrio sp. Huiquan2017
GGTCTTGCGGGAGGCACCGGGCTTCCACGCGGGGAACTCGGAAAAAGGCTGGGGCAATGCGGCGTGCTGGGCAGGATGAGTATGTTGTGAGACGGAAATATCCTTGCGGAGCCTGGAGGGCTGATTCGTGGGCGGAGCGATCCCGCGCTTGACGAAAGCGCATTCCGGCTTCAAGCTGCATCAATCCCGAAACGATAAGGAGACGCTATCTGCATGTTCACTCGCGCCATAACCCGCCGTCCCGGTCCCGAGATGGTGGATGGAATCACGACCGCCAACCTTGGAAAGCCGGATTTTACGCTGGCCCTGAAGCAGCATGACGTCTATTGTCGGACCCTGGCCGACCTGGGGCTGGACGTGACCGTGCTGGAGACTGCCCCGGGATTCCCGGACTGCTGTTTCGTGGAAGACACCGCCATCGTCTGTGAAGAGGTGGCCGTGCTCACTCCTCTGGGAGCGCCGTCGCGCCAGGGGGAGCAGCTGACCATCGAGCCGGAGCTGGCCCGGCACAAGCCGGTGGTTCGGATCTCCCCGCCCGCGCTCATCGAGGGCGGCGACGTGCTCCTGGTGGACAAGACCTTTTTCGTCGGGCTGTCCGCACGGACCAATGCCGAGGGCGTGGTCGCCCTGGTCGATGCGGTCCGGCCGCACGGCTACGAAACCGTGGTCATCGCCGGTTGTCCCTCCCTGCATTTCAAGACCGACGTCAACTTCATCGGCAACAATACCCTTCTGGTTTCGCCTTGCTGCGAAAGCCTGCCCGAACTGGCCGGGTTCAAGCGCGTCATCGTCGAGGACGACGAGGCCTATGCCCGCAACTGCCTGTACATCAACGGCACCGTCATCGTGCCCGCCGGATTTCCCAAGACCCTGGCCAAAGTCCAGGCTACCGGCGTGAACACCGTCGTCATCGATGTCTCGGAATTCCGCAAGTTGGACGGCGGGTTGACCTGCCTGTCGCTTCGGTTCTAGCGGGCGCGTCTGGCCCCGCCGTACTCGGAAAAAAGCCCCCGGCTCAAATGAGTCGGGGGCTTTCTGTCTTTTTAGGCGAAGGCGCGGTCCGGAAGTGGCGGAGAGGAGGCGTCCTTCCGGGAGCCTAGTACTGCGTCACGCGCTTGGGCAGGGTGAAGAACCAGAGCTGGGAGGCGGTGTCGGCGGGCGAGAGTTCAATATGGGTGCTCACCGGCTCGCCCTTGTATTTGACCTGGCCTGAAGCGTCCACGGTGTAAGCAGCGGCCTTGGTGACCGGCTTGCCGTCGGCGTCATTGACCGGGCTCACGACCTTGAAGGTGAAGCCGAAGTCGTTGTCCGAGGTCACGGCGATGGTGCGCATGTCCGGGAGCAGGGCTACGCCTTCCGCCTTGCCGGGCTTCCAGCCGTAGTCCTTGATGTCGATCAGCTTGGTTTTTTTCACGTACTTCACGCCCAGGGCTTCGACGGCCGCGCGGTCGGCCAGGGTCTCAAGTTCCTTGCCGTCCCTGGTCTTGACGCCGGTGATATCCGAAGCGCCCGAGATGTCGATGAGATAGATCGGGATGCGGGTCTTGCCGTCGGCGTTCTTGCCCCGCTCGATGAGCAGGAATTGGGTTTCGGAGATTGCGTGCAGGTCGCCGATCTTGGCGTCGGCGGACTTCTTGTAGTTGTCGCGGTCGTGCGGGTAGGCGAATTGTTCGACCTTGCCGGTGCCCGGATCGAGGAAGAGCAGGCGGCAGAAGGTGGCCTTGGATTTCTTGACGTTGCCGTCCACATCGCAGATGGACTGGATGGCGGACAGGACCTTGTCGGACGGGGTCACGGCGATGCCTTCCAGGCCTCGGTTGGGCTGGCGGGAGGCGGCGATCATGGGCAACCCTTTGCCGGGCACGTACTTCTTGATGATCTTGCCGGTGTAACCGTCAACCTTGGCGATGAACGGGCCGTACTCGTCGCAAATCCACAGGAACCGTTTATTCTTGCGGTCGATGGCGATGCCTTCGGTGTCCAATCCCTCGGGATCGAAGGGCAGTTTCTTGAGGGCGTCGTTCAGCGGGATCTCGCCCGTCGCGCCCACGGAACCGAGCGGGATGGCCCGGCCCGAGACGGGGCGCATGCGCGCGTCCTTCAGGCTGATCAGGCTGGCGAGCACGGCGTGTCCGTCCTTGACGCGGATGGCGCCGAAGGCGGGATGGAAATTGGGGACCGGGAACATTTTGGTGGCCGTGGTCTTGCCGGACTCCGTCCATTTGGGGGCATCGGCGTTGGGGCCCCGGTCGGTGATGGCGTAGAACACGCGCGAGCCGTCGGCGGCGCGGCCCACGTAGGTCATGCCCGAGCCGATGCCGATGGTGAACCCGTCGGGGAAGCGGTCGGCGTACAGGCCCGTGTAGGGCACCATGAATTCCTTGGGGATTTCGATGTCGTATTTTTCCACGGAGACGTCCGCGGCCCAGGCGGTCTGGACGGTGGAAGCCACAAGTAAAGCGGTCAGCAAGAGATAGCGCAGCATGAGATGCCTCCTCAGTGAATTTGCCGGTATATACATGGGTGGCGGGGGGCGAAACATGGCGGAGGCATGACACTTCGTGACGGACTCGTGTCGATTGGGACGGCGGCCTGACGGGGGAACGGATGCCCCTGATCGGGGCGGGTTGCGGCCGCAGCGAAGCTAGCGGCTGGCGTATGTGGTGCGGTGTGTGGTGGAATTCCCCTGGCCGACGATGTCGATGACGGCGGTGTTGGTTCCTTCGGGGAATTGGAGTTCGATGGGGCCGATATCGAAATTGCCACCGAGCGCCTCACCGGCCCGCACGTCGCGGAACAGGCCGACCCAATACGTCGGGGCGCCCCGGAGCCGCTGCACGCCGTCAGTGTACACGATGTCCCACTCGTGCGCGAGTTCGTCTAGCAGCGCCTGGCCTACTTCGGCAATGCCTGCTGAAGGGGATTTGGGGCGGGGAGCGCCGACGCCGTGCTCCCAGTCTATGCCGCCGGTGGAGAGCGGGGGGACTTCGGTTCGCTTCCAGGCGATGTTGTCCTGCCCCGTGGCGTTGGGAGTGCCCCGATATATGGCCATGGTCCATGTCCGGTCGGTCGTGTTGTTGAGATCAACGTGATAATTACGCATGGTGTTTTCCTGTTGGCCGTGGCGGCCTTGCCCTATTGGTTGACGGGAGGGGGGCCGTCCCCCCCCCGGTTTGTTTTGGTCGGCGTGTTAGTTGAAAAGCCCCTTGAGCGGGTTTTCCCTTTTGCCCGTGGAGTCCTTGGGCCCGCCCAGGATGCTGTTCTTGAGGGTTTCCTCCAGCCCCTTGGCCCCCTGCTTGAAGGTGCCCTTGAACAGGGCCTCGCCCATGGCCTTGAGGTCCAGGGAGATGGACGGATCGTCCAGACTGCCCTTGACGTTAATGGGCAGGGGCAGTCCCTTGAGATCCTCGATGGACTTGCCGTCCTGGCCTTCCAGGGTGCCGACCACGGTGACCGTGGCGGTGTAATCCGTGGTGTTCTTGGGCAGGTCGGCCCAGCCCTGCCCGGTGACGCGCAGCAGCGGCGACTTCATGAGCAGATCCTTGTTGACGATGTGCCCGTCGGTCAGGGTGGCGGAGCCGAGCAGTTCGGCGAAGTCCGTCTTGGCCGGTTCGTCGCCGCTGACCGGTTGGCCCTTGAGACGGTTCCAGCCGTCGCGCAGCATCTTGGCCACGTTCACGCCGTTGATCGCCCCGTCGGTGAAGGCGAAGGACGCCGTGCCGGTTACGGACTTCTTGATGTTGTCGGGGGTCAGGCCGCTGCCCTTGAGGTCGTATTGGGCGTTGGCGGTGCCGGTCAGGTGTTCTTTGCCGGTCAGGTCCTTGATGAGCGGCCCGGCCTGAACGTCCTTGAGCCGGCCCGTTTCGGTCCAGGCGGCCAGGGGCTTATTCGCGTCCAGGGTGCCCCGGGCGGAATACTCTCCGCCATAGAGCTTGAGCGACGTCGGGTCGGCGGTGATCATGCCGTTTCGCGCGGTGACCACGCCCAGGATGTCGGTGATGGTCAGGTTCATGGCCTTGAGCTTGCCCACGGTCAGCCGGGCCTTGACGTCCAGGTCCTTGAGCGCGCTCAGGTCGGGCTCCTCGGCCGGGGCAGCCGTTCCGGCGGGGGCGGGGCCGCCCTTGGCCGCCGCAGGCTTGTCGGCCGACTTGGGCGGCAGATAGCGGTCCGCGTCGATGTCGTCCACGTTGACGTTGACGGTCACGGCGGGCTTCTTGAAGTTTTTGACCGCGCCATCGGCGGTGATCAGGGTCTGGTCGAGCTTGAGTGTCAAGGATTCCAGGGTGGCCTCGGTGTCCGAGCCGTTGACCTTGAGATCGGCGGTCAAGGCTTCGAGAACCTTGGGGTCGGCCGTCGCGGGCGGGGTCATGCCGAGCTGTTTCATGAGTTCGCGCAGGGAGGCCTGGGCCAGCTTGATCTCGGCGGAGAAGGATGTGTCGCTCCCCGTGCTCTTGGCGAAGAGCAGGCCGGAGAGTTCCAGGTTGAGCAGCGAGAACTTCATGTCGTCCACCTCGATGGAGCCCGCTTCCCGGTCGAACCGGGCGAAGCCGGTCAGCACCGGGCGGGTGTCCACCTTGGGGGCGTCGAGCTGGAGCCGGAACTTGAGCTCGAACGGGAAGCGGATCTTGTCGCCGACCTCGCCGATGGTCAGGCTCAGATCGTTGACGGCGGTCCTGGTGTTCGCCTGCCAGTCGTCGTAGACGATATTGGCGTTGGTTATCTCCACACCCTCCACGGACAGGGCCCCTGTCGAGCGGGGCGCGGCCCCGCCGTCCGGGCCTGGGGCGGTCTGTTCCGGCGCGACATCGGTCTTGCCGGATTTGGCCAGGTCGGCCCAGTTCGTCACGCCCTGTTTGTTTTTGGACAGGTTGAGGGTCAGCCCATCCAGGACCACGGTGCCCACGGCCACGTCGCCCGAGAGCAGGGGCAACAGGCGGATGGAGGCTTCGGCGCGGTTGATGCGGACCATCTCCTCCGGCGCGAAGCCCGGGGCGTTGCCGAGCGCCATGGGCCCGACCTTGAGGCCGAGCCAGGGGAAGAAGTTGAAGCCGATGTCGCCTTCAAATTTCAGTTCACGGCCGGTCTGGTCCTTGACCGCTTTGGATATTTCGGCCTTGTAGGCGTTGGGGTCCACCACGAGCACCAGGACGACGCAAGCCGTGATGAATAGGGCCGCCAGGGCCCCGATGACGATGAGGGAGATTTTGAGGGGCTTGTTCATGATTTGCTCCTAGAAAACTTTTTGCAAGAGTTCGCTGGCCGTTGCGATGTCGCCGGAGCGCACATCCTGTTCGGTCTGTGCCATGTACAGGAACATGGAATCCAGGGTCTTGTTGGTCAGGTAATCCACCGGGTCGAAGGCGGTCCCGGTCAGGGAGGAGAGCTGCTTGACCGCATTGACGGCGTTGCCCGCCCCGGTCTTTTCCAGCGCGGCCCGAATCAGCGGGGCCGCGCCATCGGCCAGGGAGGGCCGGGTGCTCTTCTCGAAATAGTTGGTCACGGCGTCGCTTTTGCCCGAGAGCAGGCCCGAAGGGTTGGCGAACTCCATGGTCTTGATGGTCTTCTGGAACAGTTGGCCGACGGCCGGGACGGCCGCCTCGGCCGCCGAATTGAGGTTGGACAACAGGTCCGGGGCCACGGTTTCGGCAACCTTTTGGTAACTGTCCGGAAGGGACAGGGAAGTGGCCGCCAGCTTGGAGAAGCCGCCGTCCCGGGACAAGGATTCCACAGCGGAATCCGCGCCCATGGAGAGCAGCTCGCGGAAGGCGGCCTCGATCTGGGACGGGGTTACGGACATCCCTGCGGCCTTGGCTCCGGCGTCACCGGCAGCCTTGAGGGCTTCGCCCCACCCCGCTGCGGCGGGGGCTGTCCACAGACATGAGAGCAGGAGCGGCAGGAGAAGGGCGGAGAAGACGTGTTTGACGCGCATGATCGGCTCCGGTTTATTCGGGTAATGGGGCATGCCGAGAGAATAACACTCGGTGACCGTCCTGCCTAGGGGGCAGGATGATTTTTGGCGATGCGCACGTCGCCCGGCGCAGTGGCCCGGGAGCTAGGGCAGGGCGAGGCGCGCCAGGCCGGGATGGTCCGCCGGTACGCGCACGGCCCGGTACAGGGGCTTGGCCGGGCTCGCCTGTTCCCAGACGATCCCGCCCTGCGGCGCGACCTCCAGAAGGCGTCCGCTCGGGCCGTCGCAAATCAGTGTATTGCCGCCCGGCAGCCGCTCGGCACCGGAACCGTCCCCCTCCGACAGGGCGGAGAGGGACCGGTCGGCGTAGGACCAGACTTCCTGCGCGGCCAGGGCCGTGCCTTTGAAATAGTATTGCGGTTTGACTTCCAGGATGTCCGGTCGGCCCGTGGCCCGGTCCTCCCCGTTGTAGACCAGGATGGTTTCGGCTCCGGGCTTGCCGTGATCGACCCAGCGGGCGTCCCGGGGAGCGCGAAGTCGAGCCTCGCCCGCAGCGCCGTACGCCGCCGGATTGCCCCAGCGGAAGAGGATGTCGCCGCCCCGGCGCATGAGCCCGCCCGAGGTGGATGCGGCCTGTTCCGTGTTGGTGGAGTGGTCGATGATCCATATCTCGCCGATGTTGCGCAGGCTGAGGACGATCTGGTCCAGGGCCGGATTGTAGTCCATGGCGTCGGCGTGCAGCCAGTCCGGAGTGCGGCCGGGGTTGTAGTTCACGTCCATGCGACGGGGCAGCCGCACCGGGCTGGCGTAGTTGGGCGCGCCGGAGTTGGTGTTTTGCACCAGATGGTCCCAGACGTGCCACTCCCAGACGATCTGCCCGCTGCGCGGGCCGGATTTGCGTACCTCGACGATGTGTTCTGCCCAGATGCGGCCGTCGGGATGGTTGCGCACGGACGCGCCCGCCGCATCGAGTTGGGAGCCGTTTTTCAGTTCCCAGGCCAGGATCAGGACGTTGCCGTTGGGCAGGGGAGCGATGTCGTGGTGTTGGCGCACATCCTTGGATATATAACTATATTCCCAGACGATTTGTCCACGCGGCGAGACTTCCTGGATGATCCCGCCATTGACGCCACGGCCTTCGAACGGGGTGCGCACCTCGCCCTTGGCCGGGGAGACCGTGCGCAACAGGTTGCCGTTGGGCAGGAGGTGGACCGTGCCGGTGGCCGGGTCTCGTCCCGTCCATGCCCTGACCGTCTTGCCGGTCTTGTCCAAAAGATAGGTTCCGGTCCCGCCCACGGGCGCGAACAGGGTGTAGCCAGCGCCCGGAACGGCGGAAGCCACGACCGGTGCCGCCGTCGCTGCGGCTTTCGGCGGAATGGAGGCCGTTGCGGGCTTGGCGGGTGCCGTCGGCCGGGGCTGCGGGGCCGGGCGGACCGGTTGCGCGGCGGCCGTCGCCTTGGCTTCCATGGGCGGCGCGGGGGGGGCGCTCTGCCTGCCTTCGAAACGGGCCAGTTCGGCCCGGGACACGCAGCCGTCGCCGTTGTGGTCCACGCGCCAGAACTGCTGGCGGACCAGCCCCGAGGTTTCGTTTACGGTCAGGCATCCGTTGCCGTCCAGGTCCTGGGCGGCGATGGGGTCCGGTTCGGGCGCGGGCGACTGGGGCGCGGTGGTTTGAGATTCGGGCACGGGCGTGGGAGCCGGTTCGGGCGGAAGCGGAGGCGTCGCGGCCGGGGGGACGATCATGGCCGTGGATTCAGGTTCGGGCGCGGCGGGCGGCGGCGTGGATTCGGGGACTGCCCGGCGGGGAGTCGGCGCGGGAGGCGCGGGCTCGGACGCCGGAGGCTCGGGAATTGCCGCGATGATCGCTTCCGGCGTCGGCGCGGGCGCGGCGCGGACCGGTTCGACAATGCGGGGCGGAGTGGCCGGGGCCTGGCCAGCCTTGATGAGCGCCTCCGGGGCCATGGCGGCGTAGGCCGGGTCAAAGGCGGGCAGGTCGCCCGTCAGGCCGTACTTGGTCATATCCGCATAGCGCGCGGGCAACTGCTCTTCCACGAATTGATAGCCGTTGGTCTTGTACCCGTTGTTGAGCATGGTCTCGGATTTGCGGTCCAGGGACGGGTTGGCGCGGAATACGTCCTTGCCGTCGAAGCCGTCCTGTATGACCGCAGCCTGGGCGCGGATGACGCTCGGCGGTTCGGAGAAAAATCGGTTGTCCTTCGGGGCCTCGTTGTCCCAGACCACGGTCTTGAGCAGCACGGCTAGGTTGTGCCCGCCCGCCTGGTGGATGGCCGGGCCGTCGTCCTGCGCCCGGTTGCCGGTGAAGGTGCAGTAATAGAGGGTGGCCGAGCTGCCGCCCTCGTTGGCCAGGCCCGCGCCGTGCGGGGCCTCGTTGTTGCGGAACAGGGAGTTGAGCAGGATCGGGCTGGCACCCAATCCGTTGTACATGCCGCCGCCCTTGAAGTCGCTCAGGTTCGAATCGAATAGGCAGGAAACGAACAGAGGCCGGGCGCGCAGCACGTTGGCCGCGCCGCCGCCCCAGGCCAGGGCCGAATTTTGCCAGAAGGCGCATCGGAGGAAGCGGGGCGCGTGTTCCGGCACCGCCGCCGGATCGGTGGAAAGCATGTTGTAGACCGCACCGCCCTCAAGGGCATGGTTGTCCCGGAACACGCAGTTGCGCACCGTGGGGGCCGCGCGGAAGTTGACCATGCCCGCGCCTTGGCCGTCGCCCGGGGCCTGGGCCGCGTCTTCGGCGCTCACGGTCTTGCCGCCGTTCCAGCGGGCGTTCAAGGAGTAGCCCCCGGAGATGGTGAAGCCGTCGAGCACGGCCCGGTCGGCGCCGGTGACCACGTGGAAAACGTTGTCCTCGGGAGCGCCGGGCACGCCGATGTCGCCGGAAAGCACGGTTTGGTGCGCCTCGGGGTCTTGCTGCCGCCGTTCGGTTTCGTTGCCCGCGAATCCGCCCAAGAGAGAAACTCCGGGCACGAGCCGGAAGGTCGCGGTGCGCTCCGATCCGGGCGTATAGGTCCCGGCGGCCACCCATATCTCATCGCCGTCGGCGGCGAGCTTCAAGGCCTCGGCCACGCCCTTGAGGGGCGACGCCCAGGAAGAGCCGTCGCCGGGCTCGGCCGCGCCGTTGACGTAGAGGGTCCGGGCGTGGACGGTGGTTGCGATGAGCAGGGCACAGAACAGGACGGGAAGTATGCGGCGCGCGGTCATGTCTTTATCCTTGAAGAATGTGCCCGTCTCTGCGCGGGAGCGACGACGGGGCGAGTTTGCCCGCCATCATGCCTGATTTCACCCCTGCATGGCTAGCCCCTTCAGCAAGCCAAAGCAGCCGGCCAACATCATGTCGCCGCCCGGGGCGGGGAACTGCACGTCGTATCCGGCGAGCATGGTCCGGCGCGGGCCGATCACGAAGGTGGGGCTGAATCCCTCCGCCTCGGCGGGCAGGTCCATGCACAGGCAGCCATGCCCCTTTGCGTCGAAGACCTGCTCGAAGGACAGGCAGCCGCAACGGAACGCGGCCAGGTCGGCCCACAGCTTTTCGCCGTCCACGCACCCGGTATGCTGCTCGTAGACCCCGTGGATGCGTCCGCCATACAGCAGGAACGCGATCAGGTGGGAGTTGCCGATGTTGACCAGGGTGATGCCGCGCGTGAAGCTCAACCGTTCGATTTCGTCCACGTAGAGTGCGCCGAGCACGGCGGCCGCGCCGGTGTCGGCCACGGGACCGCCGCCGATGTCCCGTTGCAGATCCCGCAATCGGGTGAGCATGGCGGGCGGGGCCTGGTAGACCAGCGCCTCGGGACGGCCTCCCCCGTCATGGAGCAGGTTTCGCCACAGCTTGAAGCGGCCCATGCGGTTGGACTGGCCGGGGTGGAAGCCGTGATCCTGGGCACAGGCCGCGATGCGGTCGGGCCAGGGCAGTTCGACGGTCTCGAAAAATCGGCGCCACCACGCCTCGTCGAAGTCGGTGAAGCGTACCGGGGTGAAACCCTCCGGGCATTCCTCGACCAGCGTGATGCCCATGTCGGTTACCCGGGTCAGGTCGTCGGCCATGGTGTAGGCCGCGCTTTCGGTGGCGGCCACTTTGAGCCCGGCCTTGAGATGGGCGTTGACGAATCGGGTCACGCCGCCGCCCATGTTGCTTCCGTGCAGCCAGATGGGTTCGCCCGCGAGCCGCAGGGGCTCCATGCGGCGGCCGATTTGCAGGGCCGGGGAGGGAATGACGAATTTGGGACAGTTTTCGATTTCCCTGTCCGGGGAGTGGAGCAGCACGTCCTGGGTGCCGCTGCCGATGTCGAGGCAGAGTGTGGTTGTCACGAAAATGCTCCTTTGGGTGTCCGGCCTTGGTACACCGAGCCGGGAGCCGGCGCAAGTGGTGCGCCCCCCGGCGCCGGGTTGACATGCTTCCGGCCGGGCGGCATGGTTCGCCATGCCGGTCAAAGTCTTCTGCTACATCATTCTGGTTCTGACCCTGTTCACTCTGTTGCGCTACGCAATTTTTTTGCTTTCCAACGCCCTGGCCGGGCGGCTCGGATTCATCCGGGAAGAAACCGGCGGCCTGGGCGCGGCCGTTGCGCGCGGCGTGGTCACGGCCATGGCCGCCGACGTGATCGCTCTGCCGAGCATCGTCTTTCTGGCCCTGCCCGAGCGGACCGCATCGCCCTCGGGCACGCCCGTGCTCATGGTCCATGGCCTCTATCACAACCGCACGGCCTGGCTGGTCTTCGCCCGCAGGCTGCGCAAGGCCGGGTTCCGGAACCTGCACACCTACGGCTACAACAGCTTCACCAAGGACTTCGGCCACGCCCTGACCGGCCTCAAGGAGCGGCTCGACGCGCTGTTGGTCGATTCCCCGGACGGCAAGGTCATCCTCATCGGGCACAGTCTGGGCGGGCTGCTCTGCCGTTGCGCCGCCGGTGACGTCCGGTTTCGCGGGCGGACGGCCGCATTGGTCACCCTGGGCTCGCCCCACGGCGGCAGCGCACTGGCCTGGCTGGGGAGCAACCGCATGGCGCGGGGGCTCATACCCGGCCGGACCATCCCCGAGGCCGTGGCCGAAGCCCCCGACCCGGACTGCCCCAAATTGGCCGTCTATACCCTGGCCGACGATTACGTCGTTCCCCTGGACCTGCTGCGCACCGGCCGACCGGGCTGGCTGGAACGCGTCTGCGCGCCCATGGGTCACGTCTGGATGCTCTATTCCCCCGAGGTGGCGGCCATGGTCACCGATTTCTTGCGGCCCTTGCGGGGGCGGGGGTAGGAACCGCAAACCGGGCCGTTATACGCCGCCGGGCGAACCCGCTTCTGGCCTTTCGCTTTGCCACGCCGGGAACGCATGAAAAAAGGGCCTCTTTCGAGGCCCTTTGCAAATCGGTGTTCGCCCGGAGTCTAGGCGGTGATTTCGAGGATCTTGGCCTTGAGGTCGTCGGGCTTGAACGGCTTGGTGATGAAGGCCGTCACACCGGTCTTGGAGGCCAGTCCCTGCTGGGAAGCCTCGGACTCGGTGGTGACCATGATGATAGGCACTTCTTCCATGCCCGGAGTGGAGCGGATCTTGCCGACCAGTTCCATGCCGTCCATGATGGGCATGTTCATGTCGGTGATGACCACTTCGAACTCCTCGCCCTGCTCGATGAACTCGTAGGCCTCTTCGCCGTTGGAGGCCACGAACGGCTCGAAGCCGAGATCCGTGAGGATGGCCCGGTGCATGGCGCACATGGAACGCGAATCGTCCGCGGCCAGGGCCTTGCGCGTGCCCAACGTCAGGCTCGGCAGACGGTCCAGGTCCTGCTCGGCGCGGATGCCGCCGATCGCGGCCAGGGCGTCCCGGAATTCCTCCACGATCTCGGGGTCGTGGGACTCGGCCAGGGCGTCCACGAGGATGTCGCCCGCGCCCTGGTTCTCGTAGAGGTGGTCGAAGATGGTCGTGGCCTTGGAGGCGATGATGGCCTTGGCCAGCCGGAAGGCCTGTTCGTCGGCCATGGAGATAAGATTGGTCAGGGCGGTGATCATGCCCGGGTTGACATGCTGTTCCAGCCCGCCGACGACCGCCATGAGGATCAGTTCGTCGGTTTCGGAGAGACCGTCCACCAGGCAGATGAGGCCTTTCATGGTGCCTATGCGGCCCAGGGCCTCGTAAACGGCGTAGCGGACGTTGAGATCGTCGGCCTGGCCCTTGTCGAAAGCGGCCACCAGTCCGTCCGCGCCCGCCCGGTCGCGCAGGAAGCCGAGCACGTTGGCGGCCAGGATCTTGGTGTCCGTATCGCCGGTCTCGAAGGCGTCCAGGAGCATGGGAATGCAGAACGAGCCCACATTGATCAGCGCGTCGGTAATGATCCGGCGCACCGTGGGATTCTTGTGGTGCAGGGTATTGACCAGGAAGGCGATGGTGTCCTCGGTGGCGTTGCGGGCCAGGGCGTCCACGGCCTTCCATGTGGTGATGTCGCAGACTTCGAAGCGGTCGTCCGCCTCGCTGTCGGTGATGATTTTCTTGAATTCCGCAATGGATTCGGGGTCGCCGAGCTTGCCCAGGGCCTCGATGCATGAGGACTGGATGAACGGGTCCTGATGGTCCAGGAACCGGCGGAACACCGGCAGGGCGTTTTCGTCCCCGATGCGCGCCAGCGAGGTCAGGATTTCCATCAGGCGGTCGAGGTCCTCCTCGGCCAGGGCCAGGTCCACCAGCGGCTGCACGGCATTCTTGAGGCCGTATTCACCGGCCACGCGAATGCACAGTATGTTGAACCCTTCGTGCGGGTCCCTCAGCCCCTCAATGACCTTGTCCTCGTTGCTCGACAAGACCGCATTCAGGGCGTTGACCACCATGTAATCGATGGAGGTGTCGCCTACCGGGGTCTTGAGCAAGTCCACCAGGCCGGGCAGGGCCTCGGAGTCTTTGCTCCCGGAAATTTCATTAAGGATCGTGATCTGATCCAGGAATTCCTTTTCTCTGAAGTTCTCTAGTGGTGACATGGCGTCTCCGCGTGTTGTTGAAGAGGCTGCGACCTACTCGAAGCAGAACTCGATGGTGAAGTCCCCGTCCTTGGTCTTGAAGGGGATGGCCATGATCGGGGCCTTTGCCATGTGGGAGATGGTGTGGTTGTCTCCCATGACCACAGTGGGCGTGGAGCCTTGGAACACGAGTCCCTTTTCCGCCAGCCCGGCACGGGCCTGACCGGAAATCATGTTGGTCAGTTCACCTACGGCGTCCTTGACATCCTGCATGATGTCGTCGATTTCGTCGCCGAGCATGTTCTTGACGATGGCCACGGCACATCCTTTGGAAAAGGAAAGGGAAACGCTACCGTTTTTTTCGCCGGTGACGCCGACCATGCCGGACACGTCGCCGGCTGCGACATTATTTCGCTTCACGTACGGCTTGCCTACCTCGGGCTTGATGAAGGCCATGGTGGACAAGACATCAATGGCGGCTTTGATGAAGGGCTTGGCCAATTCGACATCCATGCTCTCTACTCCTTGGAAAAGAGGGTCTGTGTATTCATCCTCAAGCGTACTCCAATTATCCGCAATAATTGGAGAAGACCTGTGAGTATTTTCCGGCTGTCAATACGACGGCGTATCCTCGCATTACAAGTACCTACCCGAGGATGAGTTAACGGGTCAAGGTGTGTATAATATTAATAATACTTTCTCTGAATATTCCCGGCCCGACCCGCCGGGCCCCCGCGGGCGGCGGCCTGCGCGTTCCGGCCCGCGCCACGTCCTTGACAGGGCCCACGTCCGCTCATACTTAAAGTTGAAATACAACAGGAAGCGGAAAACATGAGCACCTACAAGATTCATCCGATCGTAATGGGCACCAAGGTTTTCGACAAGGGCATGATGACC
Organism: Desulfovibrio sp. Huiquan2017; assembly: GCF_017351175.1. Taxonomy (NCBI): domain Bacteria; kingdom Pseudomonadati; phylum Thermodesulfobacteriota; class Desulfovibrionia; order Desulfovibrionales; family Desulfovibrionaceae; genus Desulfovibrio; species Desulfovibrio sp. Huiquan2017. Next base: position 13,763 of record NZ_JAFMPN010000008.1, read on the forward strand.
TACCAGCACGGGTACGGCACCCCCTACACCATCCCGATCTACACCTGGTATATCGAGGGCGGCGACAAAAACATCCTGGTGGATACCGGCGAGATGCAGCCCATCGTCTCCGAGGAGCGCGAAAAGGCCATCGGCGGCAAGATATACACCTTCGAAGAGGGGCTGGCCAAATACGGCCTCAAGCCCGAGGACATCGACATCATCATCCACACCCATCTGCACAACGATCATTGCGAGAACGACTACAAATGTCCCAACGCAACCATCTACGTGCACGAGAAGGAGATGGAGTCGGTCTATAATCCGCATCCCCTCGACTTCCGCTATCTGGAGGACTACGTGGACGATGCCAAGGATAACGGCCAGATCGTCACTCTGGACAAGGACACCGAGGTCCTGCCCGGCATCACCATGATCCACACCCCGGCGCATACCCCGGGCGGCATGTCCGTGAAGGTCGAGACCGACAAGGGCTCGGTGCTCATCTGCGGCTTCTGCACCATTCTCGAAAACCTGGACCCGCCCAAGGACGTCAAGGCCATGGAGATGGAAGTCATCCCCCCGGGCACCAACACCGGCCCCTACGAAGCCTACGACATCCTGCTCAAGGCTCGCGACATGGCCGACTACGTCCTGCCCCTGCACGAACCTAAATGGGCCTCCATGGAAACCATCCCCGAATAGAACGGACGGGGGGCTTCCCGGGTGGAAGCTCCCCGTACTCCTTGCCATACCGCCGTTCGGGGGCGTAGCGTACCGAATATGTCCCCCGTAGTCCTCGCCATTTTGCCCATCTTCGGGCTGATTCTCGTCGGCTTTGTCCTGCATCGCCTCGATTTTCCCGGCGTGGGCTTCTGGCCCGTATCCGAGCGGTTGACCTACTACGTGCTTTTCCCGGCCATGCTCGTCAGCGGCCTGTCCGGCCGGCAATTCGACGCCTCTTCCCTGGGGCTGGTCCTGACCCTGGTTTCGGCCATCTGCCTGGTGGGCGCGTTTCTGGTCTTCACCCGGACCATGTTTCATCTGGACGGCCCTGTCTTCACCTCGGTCTTCCAGGGGGCCATCCGGCCCAATACCTATGTGGGGATGTCCGCCGCCGCCGCGCTCCTCGGGCCGGATTGGATGGCCCTGTCCGCCGTGGCCCTGCTGACCCTCATTCCCCTGGTCAACGTGCTCTGCGTGCTCGTCCTGTCGCGCCACGGCAAGCATGGTGGCGGGCTTGGCCGCGTGGGCCTCGAACTGATCAAGAACCCGCTTATCCTGGCTTGTCTGGTCGGCATGCTTTTCAGCGTTTTCAACCAGCTGCCCCGGCCGCACGTGCTCATGGAGCTGCTGGCCATCCTGGGCAAGGCCGCCCTGCCGCTCGGCCTGCTCGCCGTGGGCGCGGGCTTGCGCTTCGACGGCCTCGGCGCGTCCACTTTGCCCGTGGCCCTGGCCTCCCTGGCCCACCTGGTGGCCTTGCCCCTGGCCGCCTACGGCTGCGCCCGGCTTTTCGGCGTGTCCGGCCCGGCCGTGACCACCGCCCTCATCTACACCGCCATCCCGGTGTCGGTCTCCGCCTTCATCCTTGCCCGCCAGATGGGCGGCGACCATGAGGTCATGGCCCTGATCATCACTGCCCAGACCGTGCTTTCCGCCCTGACCATGCCCTTCGTCCTCGCCCTGTTGGGATAGGCGCGCCTCGCGCATCCGGCTGGGACAAGGGCCCTATTCGGCGGCTGCGGAAGATTTCGCGGTGGGAGCGCCGGCCAGCGTATCCAATTTGTGGAGGAGGCGGAGGATCTGGTTGGAAAAACCGGCCTCGTTGTCGTACCAGGCCAGGAGGCGAAGCAGGGTTCCGTCGGTGACGACCGTCATTTCCTCGTCGACCACGGAGGCGTATGGCGAGCCGGTGAAATCGGAAGACACGAGTGGCTCCGTGCAATAAGCCATGTGTTTGTCGGCCGCGTCGCGCAGGACGGCCCGCACCTCGGCCGTGTCCGTTTTTCGTTTCAGTTCGCAGACGAGGTCAATGAGCGCCACGGAGGCGACCGGGACCCGTAGGGCCGTCCCGAAGAGTTTTCCCCGCAGTTCAGGGATGACCGCGCCGAGGGTTTCGTGCGCGCCCACCGGGGTGGGGACGATGTTTATCGCGCATGCCCGCGCTCGGCGTATGTCGGCATGGCTGCCGTCCAGGACGCGCTGCCGCAGGGTGTAGGGATGGACCGTGGTCATGTTGCCGTGGACGATGCCGAACGCCCGCTGGACCTGCCGGATGGGCAGGGCAAGGCAATTCACCGTGCAGGAGGCGTTGGATATGACGGTGTGCCGGTGTCGCAGGAGGCCGTCGTTGACCCCCATGACCACGGTGATGTCCGCGTCCGGGGAGGGCGCGGCGATGACCACCCGCTTCGCTCCTTTGGCCAGATGGCGTTCGGCCGAGTGGCGGTCCGTGAGCACCCCCGTGCATTCGACCACGGTGTCCACGCCGAGCGCCCCCCAGTCCCACCCGTCGCCGGAGTGCCTTGAATAGGTGACCGGCGAGCCGCTCAGCAGGAACCCCCCGGGGCCATTGGGGGTCGCCTCGGGGAATGGGCCGTGGACGGAATCGTGTCGCAGTAGGTGCACGGCCTCGTTGACCGGCATGATGTCGTTGACGGCGGCCAGGGCGAGAGAGCGGTCCTGCGCGAGCAGGCGGGCTAGGTAACGTCCTATCCGGCCGAATCCGTTGATGGCTATGCGCTGGGGCATGGTTCGCTTCCTCGTTTTGATTCCGGCTCAAGACCGCAGCAGGGAAAGCCCTTGCGGTTGCCCGGGCTTTCCCTGTGTGGTTGGGGGTGGAGGAGATTGATTAAGCTACGGTTTGCGTTTCCTCGACGACTGCTTCGGGGTTCAATTCGCCTTCGGATTTGGCCACCACGATGGCGCCGGTGGCGTCTCCGAGAACATTGAGGGTCGTGCGGCCCATGTCCAGGAGGCGGTCCACGCCAGCCACGAGGGCGATGCCTTCCATGGGCAGGCCGACCTGGGTGAAGACCATGGTCATGACGACCAGGGCCATGGAGGGGACGCCCACGGAGCCGATGGAGGCCAGGACCGCCATGAGCAGGACGGTGAGCTGCTGGTTGAAGCTCAACGGGATGCTGTAGACCTGGGCGACGAACACCGCGGCTATGCCGAGGTAGATGGCCGCGCCGTCCATGTTGACCGTCGTGCCCAGCGGGATGGTGAAGCTGGAGATGTTCTTGGGGACGCCCAACTTACGGGTCGCCTCCATATTGGCCGGCAGCGCGGCGGCGCTCGAGCAGGTCGTGAAGGCGAGCAGCAGCGGCGTGCTGATGATCTTGAAGAAGACCTTCAGGTTGACGCGTCCGTACACCGTGACCAGCGGGAGGTAGACCGCGCAGATGTGGATTATGCAGACCACGTACATCAGCACGATGAGCTTGATGAGGGGCAGCAGGACGGCCAGCCCGTAGGCGCCCACGGTGTAGGCGATCAGAGCGAACACGCCGTAGGGGGCCAGTTCCATGATCATGCCAGTGAGCTTGATCATGACCTGGTTGATCTGGTCGAAGATGTTGAGCAGCGGTTTGACGGGCTCACCGATCGCGCTCATGGCGAAGCCGAGGATGATCGCGAAGAAAATGATTTGCAGCAGATTGCCGTCGGCAAAAGCCGCAGCCGGGTTGAGCGGCACGATATTCAACAGGGTGTCAACCATGTTGGGCGGCGCCACTTCTTTGATTTTTGCGCCGGTGGTCGCCAGATCCAGCCCGATGCCGGGGTTGACCATGTTGGCGAAGAAGAGTCCCAGGGCGACCGCCACGGCGGTTGTCAGCAGATAGTAGGCCAGCGTCTTGGTTGCGATTCTGCCCAGCTTGGCAGCGTCGCCCATGCCCGCCGCACCGGACACGAGGGAGGCAAAAACCAGGGGGACGACGATCATCCGGATACAGCGAATGAACAAGGTTCCAACAGGTTTGAAGATGGTGGCGTCCATTCCGGCAACTTGCCAGATGAAACCGGCGGCTACGCCCAGGATAAGCCCAATGCCCATTTTGGCCGGGAGGCCCATATTCTTCCATCGTGCCATTTTGCTCTCTCTTTGTCTTATCGGGTTGGGGCGGCATCCCGAAGGATGCCGCCGGAATGGTCTACCGCCTGATTATCCTTGGGAGATGTCGTCCGTGGGGGCCAACAGCGGGGGCTCGATGTTCACCGTCTGGGGGTACTTCAGCCCGGTTCCGGTGTTCAGCAGGACCACTTCCTCTTCCGGTTTGATCCAGCCGGAAGCGAGCAGCTGCTTGGCAGCGGCATAGGTCGTCGCGCCTTCGGGGCAGATGAAGTTGCCTTCGGCCCTGGCGATTTCCTGTTGGGCTTTGAGGGTGTCCGCATCGTCGATGGCCACGGCGCAGCCTTTGGTGTCGTAGATGGCTTCGAGGACCAGGAAGTCGCCGAGCGCTTTGGGGACGGTGATGCCGAAAGCGCAGGTCTCGGCGTTATCCCAGAACTCGGAGGAGTCCTTGTGCTCGTCGAAGGCCTTGACGATGGGCGCGCAGCCGGTCGCCTGGACCGCGACGAGGCGGGGCATCTTTTCGCCGATCCAACCCATTTCCTGAAGCTCCTTCAGGGCCTTGTAGATGCCGATGATTCCGACGCCGCCACCGGTGGGGTAGAGGATGACGTCCGGGACGCGCCAGCCCATCTGCTCGGCGATTTCGAGGCCCATGGTCTTCTTTCCCTCGATGCGGTACGGCTCCTTGAGGGTGGAGGCGTCGAACCAGCCGAATTTCTCGACGGCCCGGGCCACGATCTTGCCCGCGTCGCTGATCAGGCCGTCGACGAGGTACAGGTCCGCGCCGGTGATGCCGACCTCTTTGCGATTGATGGCCGGAGCGTCCTTGGGCATGACGATGACCGAGCGGATGCCCGCGGCGGCGCAGTATGCGGCCCAGGAGCCGCCGGCGTTGCCGTTGGTGGGCATGGCCAGGATGTCGATGCCGAGTTCCTTGGCCCGGGAAACGCCCACCGTCGCGCCGCGCGCCTTGAAGGTGCCGGTGGGGATGATGCCTTCGTCCTTGATGAACAGGTTCTTGAACCCGGCCTGCTTGCCCAGATTGTCGAATCTGCACAGCGGGGTCATGCCTTCGCCGAGGCTGACGATGTTCTTCTCATCCTTGACCGGCAGAAGCTCCCGGTAACGCCAGAGGGTGGCGGGCCGTTCGAGCAGGGCTTCCTTGGTCAGCGCCTTCTTGACCTTGTCGAGTTCATAGCGAACGACCAGCGGAGCGCCGCATTCGCAAAGCTGGATGCGTTGTTCGCTGTCATAGGTCTTTGCGCACTTGGGGCATTCGAGGTGTTTTACAAACATGGCTCTACCTTCTCTTTTAGTGTGTTGCGTTGACTGTGTTTGGCTTGAGCTACTTGACCAAAGCGACGGCTTCGATTTCGATTTTGACGTCCTTGGGCAGACGGGCGACCTCGACGCAGCTGCGGGCGGGAGCCTCGGCTCCGGCGTACTCCGCATAGATCTCGTTGACGGTGCCGAATTCGTTCATGTCGGCGATAAAGACCGTGGTCTTGACCATGTCGTTCAAAGAGCTGCCGGCGGCTTCCAGAACGCGTTGGAGGTTCTTCAGCACCTGGTGCGTCTGTTCGCGGATGCCGCCTTCGACGACCGTTGCGGACGCGGGGTCCAGCGGAATCTGGCCGGAAGTGAAAACCAAATCGCCAACCTTGACCGCCTGGGAGTAGGGGCCGATGGCGGCCGGGGCGGCCTCGGTGCTGACAATTTTTTTGCTCATTTCAATATCTCCTGTGATAGTTTTAGGTTATGGTTAATTTAGCGTTTTGATCCCGAGCGGATCCGTTTCAAATAGCTGTACACGGTGTATTTAGAGATACCCATGCTCTCCGCGACGTGATCGACCATGCCCTTGATCATGAATGCGCCGTTGTTTTCCAGGATGGTCAGGCAATGGATCTTTTCGTCCTTGTCCATGGCCGCGGGGTGCTTGCCGACCGTCTGCGCGGCGTTCGCCATCATCGCTTCGTTGGTCTCCAGCACGTTGCTCGCGAAGGTTTCCATCTCCGCATGATCGGGCGGGGCCTCGTGGAACTGGATCATCCGTTGGATGTGGGAAACCGTGTTGGAAAGTTCGGTAATATCGAAATTGATGCACAGCGCTCCGATGATCGTGCCGTTCCCGTCGCGCAGAAAGACGGTGGAGGACTTCAGGTCGTGGCCGTCTCCGGTCTGTGTCCGGTAGTTGGCCAGATCCTCGGTCGCATCCCCGCCTGCCCGCCAGGCCTTGAGGACCAGGTCGGTAATCGGCGCGCCGATTTCCCGCTTGGTGATTTCCCCCTCGAGGTGGATGAGGGAATGCTCTAGGTCCCGGAAATCATGCACCGCTACTTCGGTGTTCGGGCCGAAAGTCTGAGTAAGGACTTTCGCAATGCGCTTGGCATTGTTGAAAACCAGTTCACGGGCGCTGGAATCTTTTGCTTTTTTTTGTGTGGTGCCTTTTGTTTTTTCGCTTGCCATGTACAGTCTCCAGACGTCTGGTTTGTGCGGCGACGCGCGGGCCGCCGCGGATTGTGTTTGCGCAAATCACATTGCCGAAGGTCCGGCCGGATTCCGGGAGGGGAAGCCTCGTCAGAATTCCCCGCGGCATATTGCCGCCCGATTGAACCGATGGTGTCCGTCGGCATCGACGAATTTACCTTCATACAAAAAATTTGATTGTGTCAATAAAATTTTTTGTATTAACAATAAAAAATTGTAATCACCAAAATGGTTGTATTTTGAGACTGAAAAGAGTGGGGCGCTTTACGGGGAAGGTGGAAGCCGAACAGTAGAGCGCCGGGGCCGGACAGGAAAAACAGTCCGGGCGGTTGTGGCGGGGCGGCCCCCCTTGATTTAAGGGGGGAAGTGAGTAAGTATGCCGCTGAGTTCATGCTCACGGCACCATAAGGAGTATATAATGGCTAAAGATTTCAGAGAATATCTTGTCGAGGCTTCCCGGTCCGACGATTTCGGCCGCGTGTTCAAGGAACTGGCCGTAGGCTTCAAGCTGTTCGTCTCGTTCCAGGCCAGCGACGTGCATGCCTGCACTCCGGAAAAGACCCTGGACGACATCCACGAGTATACCCACTGGGAGGTCGCCTTGCGTTCCACCACGCCGCCCATCGATACCCCCGGCATCGGGCCGTGGATGTTCCTGCGCGAAAAGGAATGGGCCGAGCCCTTCGACCGTCCCGAGTTCCAGCGGACCATGATCGGTGAATTCATCCCCACCGAACACTGCCAGCAGATTCTTGAGGATTGTATCGCCTACGCCATGGAAAAGGGCCATATCGAATCCGAGGCCGAGATCCGCACCGTGGAGCCGGACGAGGAAGTCAAGAAGATGGGCTGCGGCGGTTGCGCTGCCAAGAAGAAGCCCGCCGCAAAGACGGAAGCGCCCGCCGAATAGATCCCCCCCTTGGAATGCCAAAAGGCCCGTCTGGTTTCAGGCGGGCCTTTTTTTGGGATTTATACAGCTAACTCCCTTTTCGCAGGCGAAAAGCCGCGTGGTGGAAAAAAGATCGCGCCGAAGGCGCAAAAATGGGATGCAAGGGCGTGAGTCCTTGCCCGCCGGAGGCGAACTCATTTTGATTTTCGCCGCAAAGCGGCTTTCAACACCTGGTTTTTCCCAGGGAGCTAAGGGGATAGCTCCTTTGTTAGGGAGTTATCCCGGTGGCCTCATGAAGGGGAAAATCGGACTATGCAGGTCGCTCCGCAGCGAGAGGTCCCGCGCCCCTGCATCCCGCTCTTGCGTCTTTGGCGCGATCTCCCGGCTCATTCCGATATCCAGTGCCATGACCTGGCGGGTTTTCAGGCCCGGGGAGCGGTCAGCCGAAGAAATAGGTCAGGACGATGACGTAGCCCAGGGCAGGGAGCAGGTTGGCCAGCCGGATCTCGGTCAGTTCCAGGAGGTTGATGGCGATACCGATGATGAGCAGCCCGCCGCAACCGGTGATCTGGGCGATCATCAGGTCCGAGAAATATTGCTGGAAGAAGGAGGCACCCAGGGTGATGGCGCCTTGGTATAGCAGGACCGGGATGAAGGAGAAGATGACCCCGGTGCCGTAAGTGGCCGCAAAGGCGATGGCCGCGAAGCCGTCCAGGATGGATTTGGTGTAGAGGATGGTGGTGTCGCCCCGAATGCCTTCCTCCAGCGAGCCGACGATGGCCATGGCCCCGATGCAGAAGAGCAGGGAGGTGGTCACCAGACCGTCCGTGAAGGAGGCGTTCTTGGAGCGCACCAGCTTTTTGAACCGGTTGCCCATCCGCTCGAGCAGGGTGTCCAGACGCAGCCATTCCCCGGTGATGCCGCCGAGCAGCACCGCGAAGATGACGATCAGGATGTTTTGCACCTTGAGCGCCATCTGGACGCCGATGAGCAGTACGCACAGCCCCAGGCCCTGGAACACGATGGATCGGATGCGTTCCGGGAAACGGGATTGCAGGATGCAGCCGATCAGCGAACCGCCGATGATGGCGCAGGCATTGACGAGGGAACCTGTGGGCAGCATGAACATTTCCTCATTCGTGAATAGACGGGGACCGTATCCGGGGGAGCTACCACCAACCCGCTTCAGTGACAAGAAATATGCGTCCGCTCCGGCGGAGAAGGTATGCCCCGGGACATTCCCGAAGCGGGCCCGTCCGCAGTGCGGCCGGGCCCTTTTGAGTCGGAGGCTAATACTGGATGTAGGCGACGTGGGTCTGGAGGTATTCGTAGAGGCCGTGCTTGCCGTCGGCGCCGCCGATGCCGGACTTGCGCCAGCCTGCGTGGAACCCCTGGATGGATTCGAAGTGCTCGCGGTTGACGTAGGTTTCGCCGAATCGGAGTTCGTTGATGGCCCGCATCATCTTGGTCACGTTGTTGGTGAAGATGGAGGAGGTCAGGCCGTACTCGCAGTCGTTGGCCATCTCGATGGCCTGGTCGAAGTCGTCAACTTTGACCACGGGCAGCACCGGGCCGAAGATTTCCTTGCGGACGATCTCCATGTCCTGCGTGCAACCGGCGAGCAGGGTGGGCTCGTAGAAGTAGCCCGAGGGCTGGTTCTCGGCGCGCTTGCCACCCACCAGGACCTCCACGCCGTCGGCCTTGGCCGTGGAAACCATGTCTTCGATCTTGCCGAGCTGGGCGGCGTTGATCTGGCAGGCCATGTCGGGCGCGGGATCGGCGAAGGGATCGCCGTAGGTCACGGCGGCCATGGCCTTGGTCATGCGCTCCATGAATTCGTCGTAGACCGGTGCCTCGACGTAAACGCGCTCGGCGCAGTTGCAGACCTGGCCGGAGAAGATGACGCGTGAGGCGACCACTGCCTTGACGGTCAGGTCCATGTCGCAGTCGGCGCAGACGATGACCGGGGCCTTGCCGCCCAGTTCAAGCGAGGTCTTGGTGATGTTTTCGGCGGTGGAGGTGATGATCCGTTGGCCGGTCTCCACGCTGCCGGTCAGGGTGACCAGGCCGACCTCGGGGCTGCGCACCAGGGCGTCGCCCAAGGTGGAGCCACCGCCGGACACGAAGTTGAGCACGCCCTTGGGCAGGCCGATGCCGGCGATGAGCTTGGCGAATTCGAAGGTGGTGTTCGGGGTGTCGCTGCTCGGCTTGAGGATGATGGTGCAGCCGGTCAGGATGGACGGAGCGACCTTGCGGGCCATGACGAAGAACGGGAAGTTCCACGGGCAGATGCCGACCACCACGCCGATGGGCTGGCGGTAGAGCAGGATGTTTTCGGTGGGCCGGTCGCTCTGGATGACCTCGCCCTCGTATTTGTTGGACCAACCGGCGTAGTAATCGAAGTACGCCGCAGTGGCGTCGATTTCCACCTGGGCCAGGGGCAGGACCTTGGCCTGTTCCTCGGCCAGGGTGCGGGCGAGCATTTCGCGGTTGGCCCGGATGGCCTCGGCCATCTTGGTCAGGTACGGGGCGCGCTCGGAGCAGGGCCTGGCCCCCCAGGCCTTCTGGGCGGCGGAAGCGGCTTCCAGCGCCAGGGCTGCGTCCTCGGCATTGCCTTTGGGAGCCATGGCCACGACCTGTTCGGTGAAGGGATTGATGACCTCGAACTGCTCTTTGGAGACCGCGTCGCGGAACTCGCCGTTGATGTATTGCTGATATGATTTCATGAAAACCTCCTGGATTCAGGCTGGTTGGTCTGCCACCGGCAGGCCCGACCCCGGGCCGTGCCACCGCCGGGTGACAAAGAAGGATGCCATCCAGACTGACAGAAGCCGAAGCCGGGCACAACCCCCTTTCGGCAGATATTCAGGTTCATTGCCGAAAGGGGATGGCGTTTGAGACGGGCCTATGGGCTGGACGGGCGCATTCCGCCGCCGGGCCCGTCTCCACCCGTTTTGCGAGTTCCTGCCTCGAGGCTCGTCCTTTCTCACAAGGGCATTGACAGAGGCACCGCTGCTGCCCTATGAGATAACCTCTTTCACGCCAGGGTGGCGGAATTGGTAGACGCAGCGGACTCAAAATCCGCCGGTAGCGATACTGTGAGGGTTCGAGTCCCTCCCCTGGTACCAGAATAAAATCAAGGCTTTAGAGGTAAAATAAAAACCTCTGAAGCCTTATTTTTTAGAGGTATTTTCTTCTACGCCACAAATTTGCCACAAAATTTGGGAAAGTGATGCTTGGAGCTTTGCACCATTCAAGTTATGAGTCTATCAAGTAAAATCTGAGCCAAACTAACGTGGAGGGATTCTTCCGCCAATATGTTCGGAGACACCTATGATCGGCCATAAACACTATGCAACACCATCCGGCATGCCACGCCCCCTTTCGAGAGCGTGCGGTCGTGCCAACGGCATGCCGCTACCGGTTACTCTCCCTGTGGGCATTCCCCCTGCGTCCGTTCTGTCATGGTGTACTCGACAGAGGGTGGAGTCGGTCTCCGTTTTTTGCAAGGATGAATTTGGAAACCTCTTTGGTGATTATCTTGTCCGTATCAAGGGGGATTCTTTCGAGCGTGCCGTCTCTGGACTGTTTGAGTACTGGGCAGTTCTTGTGAACGGATTTGCTGTAGCCGAGGACCAATTGACGATCTTCAGGTGTGAGGATGTCCTCTTTCTACAAGTTGATGCTCGTTCCTTTTGCTCCGAGCGAGGGTATGGGCAGCTGGATTTGATATACGAAGGCATGAACCAGAGGCTGCAGGAAGCTTCCATTTCTACCGCGTGCAGCATAGAGGTTGTCAGGTCTATTGACCCGTTCTTGCGTTACCTAACCCTTTTTGATGAAGAATGGCGGACAAAAAAGGATTTGTTGGAGAGTCTTGATCCTGAAAATGATATCTCACATCTGTTTCGAGATCATAATGGCGCAGAGATAAATTGGATTGAATATTATACCCGGCACCGGCCTGACCCGTCAGAAAGGGTGTCCTTGCTTCGGGAAGTTTTTTTGAGGGCCAGGCATGCCGTCGAGAGGAGCAAGCAAGCCATCCCCCAGCATTTCGGCAACCTCAAACGATGTGCTTTGTTACAGGATGTGGCCTCCACGACCGTATGGGAAGATGAAGATGAACTGTCGCTCCTTGGCGGTGTCTGCAATGCGTTGAATATCCGATCATTTCGCCGCCTGTGTGTATGCGCGGGCATTTTCAATCCAAGAATGCGGAAAGCGGATCTCGTTTCTTCATGGCGTGCCCACGACATGCCATGCAGGGCGTGCGCGGCATTGGCGTCGAAGTTCAATTATACGTGCCCGGAAGATTGCGGGGTAACAACACCGTTGGCGTTGCCGTATATGCCGCCGGATGCGCCAGGGCCATCTTCCGTCTTTTTTGAAGATGACAGGTATGTTTACCACTCCGTGGACGGCGATCGAAAGTTCGCAGAGAGGGTCTGTTCTTCCTATGATGTGGTAAGGGCGCTTTGCGACCATCGGGGGGATTATTGGGGCTATGTCGTAACTCCGGATAAAAGAGCGACCTATTATCCGCTGAAAATACGTGGAGAGAGCAAGAAATCAGTACTATCCTCGCTTGAGGAGATCGGGGTAAAGGTTTTCAACAAGAATTTAGCGTATCAGTATGCTCTATCGACAGACAGCCAAGGGAGTATCCCGACAGTGGTTGGTACCTACCATGCCGGTTGGAGTTCACTGTTCGATAGCCCGACATATTCGTTTCCGTATCGGCAGTTGTCAGATGTTCACCCCGTGCCCTTTTTGCCGGAGGCTGGATACAAGACAAAGCATGGCCTTTCCGGGACGCTTGGAGGCTGGCTCGATGGTCTGAAAGGCGATCCTTTCATCGATTGGGAACATTTGGCTCTGGCCGTCGCGTTTGCCGGGCCTTTGCTTCGGTTGGTCCATTGTCCCAGTTTTGTGGTCCACCTCTGGGGGGGGCCCCCTGAGGCCCGAAAGCATCTGCTGCGTCTTGCCTGTTCAGTCTGGGGAAGTCAGTATTTTGCGCATAGTTTCGCTTCCATATCGGATGAACTCGGGCCGATTGCGGCTGCGCACAACGATGGTTTGATCGCCATCAATTTCAGTGAATCCGTAAGTGACACCAAGGCGCGGAATCTTCTGAAGCGGCTGCTGGGCGGGAGCCTCCTGGACGCGCCCTATGGATCGCCTCTCAGGCACGCAATTTTTTCAACGGGAAAAAAGCCGGTCAAAGTGGAGAACGGGGAGTGGCAAATCATTAATCTTGAGTTGCCAGATCCCTGTTGTGTCCCGCGCCGCAACACAGTCCAATTCAGGGCCAATTATGGGCATGCCGGAAAACGTGTTGTTGAGCATTTGTTGCGGGTCATGGGTGGTGATGACCTGAATGCCCAGGTTGAGTATGTCAAACAGGGATCAGTTTTTGCCCGATTGAAAACGATAGCAGAGCCATGCTCGCGTCTTTTAGCCACAATACAAATTGCACTGGGGCGCGGGTATCAAGCACTCGGGTATCCTGTCGGCGAGGCCGGAGCTGAATCCTTTGGAAGGCTATGGCCCTTATGGCTGCAGGGGAGAACCGAAGTTGAGAGAGAAGCGATTCTCCTGGTTATGGATTCCATCCGGACGGGGGCTTATCCTGAGCGGTTGGGGGATGCGGCCAAATGCCTAACCCATGTTGATTACGATGGGTATCGTTTCACCGAGGGGAAGATGAGAGGTGTGCTTTTCCCCACAAAGAAATTTAAAGAACTGTTTTGCGCCACCGTCACCCCAAAGCGATTGGCCGAGTTGCTATACGTCGATGGATTGCTGGTCAAAGGAGAAGGGGGTGGCTTCACGAGTCCTCGCTGGATTCCCGGCTTGAGACGAGCGCTTCGTGGCTACTTTTTACGACTGCCGAGACGCGCGTAACCAACATCACTCCCGGTTTTATCGTTTTTCTCTGTCTGCCGTGCCCGTGTCTGTTGGGCTATTGGATAACACTTTGTAATAATTGTCATTACAAAATACATATTTTTATTCAAATACAAAATACATTTTTTATAATTACTTAATACAAAATTTAACAATCTAAAATACAAATTAAAAAATCACAATTTTTAAGAAATTTTTACTGTATAATTAATGTATTAGATCATATTCACATAGAGAGTTTTGGGTGATAGTAAGCATTACATTAAAGACGAATATAGTCATGCTTTCCAGCCTGCCTCGCTGCCCTATAGCAAATTGCCAGGCGTGTATTTTTTTATTCACCGGTGACATCCTATGAAGTTGAAGTAAGATTAGGAGGTTACACGTGGAAAATCTTAAAAAGCAACTGGCAGATCATTTGCCACCGGTTTTTGCCGGAACTTCACTCGACAGTCTGACTGGTGACGCCGTCCGATGGCGAACGGTCCAGAACCTGAAATCGTTGAAAAAAATCCCAGAGGACTGCTTCAAGCGCCAGGGGACACGCAAGATGTTGATCATCCGCGATCCGTTTTTAGATTGGTGGATGCAACAGCTCGACTAGGGTTTTTGCCTTGATCGTAAGGCGAAAAAGGCCGGGAGAACGACTCTCCCGGCCTTTTCACGTTTAATAAGGAAAAGAACTATGAAACCTATACGTTTTTGTGCCCCGCTGAACGGGGACAGGCCAGGCCCTTGGAGGATGATCGAGGACTCTCATGAAGCCATGGAACAGGCCAAGCGAGAAGGAGCTGCATTCCTGTCGACCATGGCTTTCGAATATGAGCCCCAGGAGGGCAAGGATGAACCCCGCCGTCATGGTGATCTCGTTTTTGATTTTGACCACAAGGAGGATCCCGAAATTGCCCGGAATGATTGCATCCTTCTTGTGCAATATCTGAGACGAAATGGTGTGGACCCGCACCTGCTCGGCCTTTTCGTTTCAGGGCGGAAGGGCTTCCATATAATAGTCCCCACTTATTTGTTCGGGGCCACAGAAGGCGATCCGTTGCTGCCCATGATCTACCTGCGGATGGCACAGTATATCTCGGTCCGACTTTGGCGCGGCGGAACGACTAGCCTCGATTTCAGCATGTATGCGATGGGCAAAGGGAAGCTCCTCCGGTTGGAGAACGTGCGTCGTGGCATTGGCACGTATAAGGTTCCGATCACCTGGGAAGAATTGTCCGGAATGTCATATTCAGAGTTGGCCGAATTGACGGTTGCTCCTCGACAAATCGAACAGAGACCGCCTTCATTGAAGGTCGTTGAACCGCTTGCGGCGATGTTTGCATATAACCGAAAGATGGTTCATTGCCCACCTAGCAGCGAATTGGTCGATACGACGAAATTCATCATGCAATGCAAGTTCGTCCAGCATTGTACACGGAATGCCGCGTCGTTGAGTGAGCCGGAATGGCACGCGATGCTTTCCGTACTGAAGGGATTGGGACAAGAAGGCCGTTGGCTCGCTCACGACCTGAGTTGCGAATATCCTGGATACAGTCGCGCCCAGACCGATAAGAAATTCGATCGGGCCGTACCCAACATGAGCTGCGAGAAGATCAAAAAGCTCTTCGACTGCGATTGTGAATGCGGTGTGCATACGCCATCCATGCTGTGGGCGACTGCCAACTCGGGAGAGTCCGCCAATGCGGCCAAGTCCTCCGAGGCGGAAAAGCTCATCAAGCTGGCTGACACATTCGATCTGTATCCGTCCGAAAATGGGTTGGCGTACGCCGATGTGATGGTCGATGGGCATCGCAAAACATTCCGGGTGGAAAGTCGGGACTTCCGGGAAATCTTGAGGTTTTTGCACTATAAGCAGACCGGAAAGGCGCTCAAGGCTCTCGCCGCGAACGACCTGATTGGGTACATGGAGGCCAAAGCGCTCCACGGCGGTGCGAAAGCGAAGGCGGTGTACACGCGCGTTGCGCATTGCGGCGACGTGGTCTTCATCGACCTTTGCGACGAGAAGTGGCGTGCCGTCGAAATCACGGCAGAGGGATGGAAGGTCGTGGACAAGCCTCCTGTCCGGTTCAGGCGAGTTATGGGAATGCAGCCCTTGGTCGCGCCTGCCGCAGGTGGTTCCGTCCATGAACTCGGGAAGCTGTTGAATGTCGATGAAGGCGCGGCGATCCTGCTTGAGGCGTGGTTGCTTGGTGCTTTGTCGCCCGGCCCGTATCCGGTCCTTGTCCTCGAAGGCGAGCAGGGAACGGCCAAGAGTACGACGACGGAGATCCTACGGCAGTTGATCGATCCCTCGATAGCCCCCACTCGCTCGGCTCCGCGCTGCGAGCAGGATCTGGTTATCGCGGCGCACAACTCGCATGTGATCGCCTTGGACAACTTGTCTGGCTTGTCCCCGTGGATATCGGACGCGCTATGCAGGATCGCCACCGGCGGCAGCTTCTCGATGCGAAAGCTGTACACGAACGAGGACGAGGTATTGTTCACCGTCATGAAGCCCATCATCCTCAACGGGATTGATCAGCTTGCGGAACGGCACGACCTGGCCGACAGGTGCCTCAGGGTAACGCTGCCGGTCATACCGCCAAGTCAGCGTTTGACCGAGACGCAACTCAAAGCGGCATTTGACGAAGCCGCTCCCAAGATACTCGCCGGACTTTGCGATGGCGTGTCTTGCGCCTTACGGAATCGCACCCGTGTCGAGGTCGAAAATCCGCCCAGGATGGCCGACTTCACGAAATGGTGCGTGGCTGGGGAAGACGCGATGTCCTGGGAACCGGGTGCCTTTCTGCAAGCCTACCGGGCGAACCAGAGCGAGTCTGTCGAGAAAGCGCTCACTGCGGATCACGTCGCCAACGCGATCATAACGCTGATGCGGAATCGTTCCGCCTGGGAAGGGACTCCCTCCGAACTCCTTCAGGTGTTGGAAGAGGTCGTCGGAGAGCGGGTGGCTCGGCTTCATGTATGGCCGAAGACCGCGACTTCGTTTGGCAAGAATCTGACCCGAGTCCAGGCTTTCCTCCGCAAGTTCGGCATAGACGTCAACCGTCAGAGTGGGGGGAACCGAACCATAACCATGACGAACGAACAGGCCGAGTCTGCCGTAAATGTCCATGTGGGCATGAGCGTCGGCGAGGTCTTCGAATAGATCGAAATCAGGGCCGCCAGGGGTACTCCCTTGGCGGCCCTCTTTTCTGCTGCAGGTCGGGCGGTTGGGGCGGAGGAATACATGTTTGAAAAACCTGTCAAGCACGATCAATCGACACAAACCTGTTTTTTAGCGACGGCTGCGTGCATTTTGCCGACATGAAGTCGTTGTTGACCGACAACGCCGTGTTTCGCTCATTTGGGCCGAAAAAACCATGGTACGCTTTCCGCAAACAAAGACAGGGCCGTCAGCTCAGTGGCCCGGAGGAGATCATATGAGCGTATTTGAAATGAGGCTGAAGCATGACCCAAGCGGTCGAATCGCGGAGATTTCCGAAACCGTGGCCGGTCGGCGCATTGTCTGGAAGTATGCCTACGAGAAGGCCGGGAGGCTCTTTTAGGCGCATCTGGACAACCGGCTTATCTGCCAGTGCTATTACGACAGAGACGGCCGCCGCCAGCGGGACTATTTCCCGGCCACCGTGGGGTCCAGCTACCGCGACTACCGGTACAATCTGGACAATCGGCTGATGAGCGCGGGTAACAATGGGTTCACGCACGACGAAAATGGGTTCCGGTCCATCTGGTCGAACGGCGGCACGTACCACCTGTACGAGTACGCGCCGGACTACCGGCTGCTCAAGATGGAAGTGGAGAACCAAGGCCGCGTCTACGCCTACCGCCACGACGAGGACGGCAGGCGGGCCGCCAAGTATTGCAACGGCCAACTCGTCGAGGCCTACCAATGGCTCGACTTCGTCCGGCTCGGCGCGTTCCACGACGGGCGCATGGGTTACGAATTCGGCTACGCGGACAACGAACGGCTGCCCTCGGCCATGCGGCGCGAGGACGGGGCCGTATTTACTCTGCACTTTGATCAGGTCGGCTCCCTGCGCGTGGTTGCCGACGCGGACGGCGACATGATAAAGGAAGTTCTCTACGATCCCTTCGGCAGGATCATCGAGGACAGCAATCCGGGCCTGCGCGTGCCCATAGGCTTTGCAGGCGGCCTGCATGACCGGGACCTGGGTTTTGTCCGCTTCGGCTGGCGGGACTACGACCCCTTCACCGGCAGGTGGACCGCGCCCGATCCCATCGGGGACAGGGGCGGCGATCCGGACTGGTATGGGTATTGTTTGGATGATCCGGTGAACATGCACGACCCCATGGGGCTGTTCGCTTGGGTCCCGGTTGCAGGAGCCGCGATCGGCGCGGGCTCCAATGCCTACGACAATTGGGATGATTGGAGAAGCGGCAAGATGAGCACAGGGGACTATACCAAATCGGTCGGCTTGGGCGCTGCAACCGGCGCGGTGAGCACCATGGGAGGAGGCATTGGTTCAACCCTTCTGTTTGGTGGCGGTGCAGCTGCCTTGAATGAAGCCGGGAGTCAGTATATCAAGAAAGGCAAAGTCGATGATGTCGGGAAAGTTGCTGCATCTGGAGTAAGTGGTGCTGTCGGTGGTGCGATCGGAAAGACAGGTAAGGCTGTCGGCAAAAATTTCGGCAGAATTACACCGCCTAAAACCATACCTCCCAAGCCGCTGAAAGATGCAAGTAACCTTGGAGGTGTTGTCGGCTCAACCGTTGGCAGTGAATATACCGATTCTTGGCTGAGTAAAGCCCTGGAAACCGGGAAGAGGCAAAAGTGATAGCAGGTCTCGTCTTTTGGATTATTGCAAGCATTGTTTGCTCTGTTGGTGGAGTCGTCTTCATACGAGAGTGGTATTACTCTCGGCATACAGACCTCCGCCCGTTTTCATGGAAACGGTGGTTCAACAAAGATGAAGGCCTGAACCCGCGTGAGAAGCTTATCAACGGGATCATATGTATCATCATTGTTGCGTTTGCGACATTGGTCTTCCTGTCTTCCCTTTAGATTCACCGATACGCCCGAGGCAAAAGCCTCGGGCGTGTTTGATTTGTTATGGTGAGTGCTGGGCGGCATCATCATCTGGCGGACTGATTTTCGTAAGGCGATTATAGCCGCCCGTGTCGCCCTAGCTTATCAGGAAAGCAGTCAAATTTGAAAAAGGAGGGAGCAGCCATGTCTCTCCTTTTCGTTTACAACAGTTTGTAGACCTGTTTCACCTTGGGCGTCCCCTCATCGTAGGCAAAGACGATCTCGGCGAAACGGATAAACGTCCCGTCGATGGACGCGCCCATGCCGCAGACGTCGCAGTGGGCCATGCCTTTGAGGGTCAGTTCGGGGCCGTCCAGGTTGGCCGAAGCGCCGCACTTCATGTTGGGGAAAGCTATATCTTCGCCGTTGATGCTGACCACTTCATAAAGCGAACATGTGGTCATCCGGTCCACGTTCATGCTGTTTCCGGCGAGGAATCCGCGATTCCCCCTGGCGGAAAGCCCCACGACATTCCCGTCCCCGTCCTGGAACAGGATCATCGAGTCGTAATCGAAATCGCCGGGCAGGAACATCAGGATGTTTTCTGCAGCCTGATACATGGCGGATTTGGCCTCGCCCGTAAATTCCTCCCTGGTGATGTCGTCGGATTGGCCGCAACCGGACAGTAAAAGCCCGGTGAGCAACAGGCACAGTCCTATCCATTTAGTTTTGCTCATGATCGGAACCTACTTCATTTCGACGATCATGCTTATGAACAGAATGCCGCCAACGGCGATGCCGATCAACTGCGGGCCGCACATCCAGAAAAACCGCGCCTTGAGCAGGCCGAGAAACCCGCCGGTGGTGAAGATCATGTCCGGAATGATCAGCTTGCGGATGAAATCGGCAATCAGAAACCCCAGAAATCCGCCCACGCTGCCGCCGATGGCCCCGGCCAGTTTCATCAGGAAACCTGACGCGATCTGGGTGTTGACGAACGTTGCCCAAAATCCCCAAGCGATGCTGAGGATCAGATAGAAGATGTAGTAGGCGTTCTTGCCGTTATTGCTGCTGATCTCTTTAGCTTCCATCGGTACTGCTCCATGTTGAGATTGAAAGGGGAAATGAGACTCCGGTCACCAAAAGAAGGCCATTTTTGATGACGTTTAACACCTACAAGTGTTAAACGTCCAGTATTTATGAAACGTGCACCGGGTTTTTCTTTGTCCGGCTCTCACCCATTGTAGAACGCAATCGGAGGAGCAAGGATGAATGAGGCTTTTGAAAAAATCGGATCCAGGATCAGAGAACTGCGGAAGGCGTGCGGCCTCAGCCAACAGTCCTTGGCCGAGAAGGCGGGTATCAGCTACAAATACCTCGGCGAAGTGGAGCGCGGCGTCGGCAAATTATCGGTCAGGGTGCTGTTGCAGATAGCCGGAGCACTCCGGGCAGACGCCAGCGAACTGCTTGATGTCGAAAAAGCAGAGTCGGCGAATTTGTCCAAAGCCAAGTATTTCCTGTCTGAACTTCCCGAGAAGGAACTCGCCGTGGTCCTAGATATGATGGAGTCGTTGAAGCGACATTCCGGGGAATAGCGTCCAGCCGTGGAGTATCCGTTCTAAAGCGGGAAAGGGCTTTGAGTCTTTTGGAGGCTGACAAGAGCCTAACTAATCAAAATTGTACGAGTAATCTCTTTTCGACATGGTCCACACGCCACTTCTTGCCTTGGTCATCAGTCAAAATGACGGAGAAAATGGATTCCCCAATTGAGGCGGTATGGTTGTCTTCGGAATAATCATCGATGCCGAATTGGGCGGATAGAACGGCTGAGCTGACAGAGCCGGGAGGTGTCAGCTTTTGGGTATTCCGGAGGAGCGTCCGCTGGCACATCTCGGCAAGGACTCGGTTTCTGTCCGTGTTGAATTCGGCAGGCTCGATCCGTAGCTCAATAAGGTTAATGGTCACCGTCGGAATCCCGAGCTTGTGCGCCAGCCATGCGTAATGCTGGGCTGAGCTGGCAAACATATGGGCGAGGCCGCTTGCGAAGCTCTTGATGTGCTTTCGGCCCAAATGGCCGGTTCCCGAGGTCTCCCTAGAGGGTGTCATCTACTGATGGTCCTAGGACTATGTGCCCGATTCCCCGTGTCCTCCTCAGGGAAATCAGTCCTGCGATACAATTTCCGAAAACCGCTCATAGTTGTTCGCTAGGGCAAACTCCACCTCATTGCCAATGGCATCAAAATGGGCCTGGCCGCACTTGATCTTGGCCTGCTCGGCGGTGCGAAGGGCTCCGAGCAAGGGGGTACCCTTGGTCTCGACGACGAAGTAGAGGCGATCCTGACCGTCGATTTCGACGAGGACGGCCCAGTCGGGGTTGTAGGAGCCGAGAGGCGTATCGATCTTGAACCAGCCGGGGAGCTTGGCGTAGACCTTGATGTCGTCGCTGCTCTCGAACTGTTTGGCGAATTCGGCTTCCACCGCCGAGTCGTAGACCACGTGGTCGTACACCGACTTGGTGCTCTCCAGCATGTTCTTGTGCAGGTAGCCGTAGAGTTCCTCGGTCTCGAACAGTTCCTGGGCATAGACGTGGGAGTCGCCGAGCTTTTGGTATTTGATGCCGTCGACGACGAACTCCCGCATTTGCTGCTTGATGATGGCCGCCACCTGCTCGATGTACTTCTGCGGGTTGTTCTTGAACTTGGGCAGGGAGCCGCTCTGCTTCAGGATCGCCACCAGGGTCCTGCGGGTGAGGTTGGTCTCGTTCTGGAGATACGTCAGCAGGTCCGGCAGCTCGAAGTCCCGTGCGTCGTACACGTGAGTACTCTGCTTGGCCTCGGACATGGTGACGCCGCCCCGTGTGATGTCGGCCTGGCTCTTGCGGTAGACAAACCTGGCCTTGCCTACGACCAGCCCCTTGTCGATCTCCTCAGCGCATTTCTGGATAAGCTTCTCGGGGTCGAAGTCCACACGGAAAGTCGTCCTGTATTTGATCCGGTCCCAGAGAGCCTTGAACTCCTCGCCTTCGAGGATCGCCCGCTTGACTGAGACCTGCGTGCGCTTGTCCGCATCATTGATGTTGAGTTTGCCCGCCACCTTTTTCAACATATTGGCGATTTGTTTTCGCTGTTCAGCATAGCCCGCCGGGACATCGAGGGTCTTGTTCTTGAGCGCGATGCGCAGAGTGTCCTGTACCTTGCCCCTGGCGTCGATATAGCCCAGTCCCTTGAAGTGGTTGAACAGCTCGGCGGACGCCTCGGTGCCAAGGTGGCTTGTGGTTCCGTCATCTCCGAGGACCAAGACGTTGGCGAAGAGGTGCTTCTCGACCACGCCGAACTTGATGCCCTCGTCCTTCTCGATTTCCTTCTGGAGTTGGGAGGCGAAATCCTCGTAGGACTCGTTGGCCATGACCGTGAGGGTGTTCACGTCGAAGCCGTGGACGCGTTCTCCTTTCTGGTTGACCGCGATACGCAGCCCCCGGCCAATCTCCTGGCGCTTCTTCATGGTCGAGGCGGTCTCGTTCAGCGTGCAGATCTGAAAGACATTGGGGTTGTCCCAGCCTTCCTTGAGGGCGGAGTGGGAAAAAATGAATTTGAGCTTGGAGTCGAAGCTGAGGAGCTTTTCCTTGTCCCGCATGATGAGCTGATAGGCGCTCTCGTCGGCAACAGTCTTGCCTTCGCCGCTGGATTCCTTGAATCGCTCCGCTCCGGTGGCGTCCTTTTTCTTGTCGATGGCGAAGTACCCGTTGTGAACGCCTTCCGCCGCCGTTTCCCGATCAACACCCTCGAACAGGGTGTTGTACTTGGGTTTGCGGATCGCCTTCCGGTACTCCTCCTCGAACATGACGGCGTATTTGCCCTTAATCGGGTTCCCGTCCTCGTCGTAATCCCGGTAGTTGGCCACGCGGTCGATGAAGAAGAGACTCAGCACCTTGATGCCCCTGGGGCGCAGACGCAGCTCCTTGTTCAGGTGCTCTTCGATGGTCTTCTGGATTTGCAGCCGCTTGTATTGGTCCACGTCGACCTCGCCGATGGCCTGGCCCAGAGGGACAATCTCGTCCTGACTGGTGAAATCGATGTATTCGTTGCCCTGCTCGCAATAGATGTCGTTGATGATGTAGCCGTCGTAGACGTCGCGCCCATTGGACAGATCGAGCAGGTCGTCGCCGCTTCTGACGGTTTTGACCGTGCGTTTGACTTCACCGCTTCGTTGGCGGACGTCGAGTTCGATCCTGGCCGTGATCGGGCTCTTCTTGTTGTCTACGCCGAGCAACTTGACGTAGGCGCGGTTGTGGCCGTCCTGAACCTGAATCCCGGCCACCTCGATCCGCTTGACCAGTTTCTGTTCGTAGGCGTCCACGGAATCCAGCTTGTAGAGCATGTGATGCTTGTCGATATGGGTGGCGGAGTAGCCGATGGTGCAGAGCGGATTGAGGGAGGCGATGGCCTTCTTGCTCTTGGGCGTGGTGGCCACGCTCTGGGGTTCGTCGATGATGACGATGGGGTTGGTCTCCTGGATGAACTCGATGGGCCTGGAGCCGGTCATCCGGTCGTGGGGACGGTGGATGATGTTGGCCTTGTCCTCCTTGGTCGGGTCGGTGAAGCTTTTCCGGAACGCATCGATGTTGATGACCATGATCTGGATGGCGTCCGTGGTGGCGAAGTTGCGGACCTGGCCGAGCTTTTGCGAGTCGTAGACAAAGTAGTCGAAGGGCACATTCTCGTACAGGGACCGAAAGTGGTCCTCCATCATCTGGAGCGACTTGTAGACGCCTTCCTTGATGGCCACGGAAGGGACGACGATGATGAACTTGGTCAGTCCGTAAAGCTGATTCATCTCAAAGATGCTGCGCAGGTAGACGTAAGTTTTCCCCGTTCCCGTTTCCATCTCCACGGTGAAGTTGAGGGCGTCGAGGTCCTCGGAAGGGGCGAGGCCGTTGTTGAGCTGTGTCTTCCTGACGTTGGCGAGGATGTCCTCGTCGAGCAGGCGGAGGCGGTTGCCGATACCCAGCGTATTCATGTCCGCATGGGACAGGAGCGCTCCCTCGCCAAAGGACTTCAGGGGTGCGACGGTGAAATTGGTACGGCAGATCTCCTGTCCTTCGAAAATGGAGGTGATCGAGGATATGGCTTCCTGCTGGTAGGCGAGGTCGGGATTGAATTGGATTTTCATGTCTAGTCTTGCCCCTCAGGCAGTTTGGGGCATTCCTTCATCAGCTTTTTCTCCGTGGAGTTCACGCGCCGTTCTAGCTTTTTCAAATCTTCTTCAGGGGGCAGGTCTTCCGGGACGATGCCACGATCCCCAAGCATATTCCGTACGCTGGTATTATTTTGGACGTGTTCATCCGTAATGGCCTTTTCTCCGTGGAGGTTGTTACTCTGGACGTTGTGGTTCGTAATCTCGGTGGCCAGGTTCTTGGCTGCGATGGTCACCGTGGGCAAGAAGTCCGCCAGGGGACGGGATTTGGTAATCCCATATCGATCCTTCATGGCCTGTGTCGTATATCCCCCAAAGAGGGCTGCATCGCCTTTGGAACGAATTCTTCCGAATCCTCTATTGTCCACACCCCGCTCATAGATATTTCGGGAGAGTTCAGTTTCGGATTCCGTGAGTTTTTGGCGGGCATGAATACGGTCATGAAGCCGTATCCGTTCTTCGATGAGTTCCTGTTTGCGGGTCTGGATGGCGAAATAGCTCTGAGCGAACGCGATCGGTTCTTTGCGGGGATCTCCGTTTTGGGCGATGAGGTAGCAGGCGTAGCGAGTGAGCATAAGGTCGATAACTTCTCGTTCAGACCCACTGCCAAGCTGGACCATTTTCGTGACGCCACGAAAATGGTCGTCAGGGTTGGAACCGGCTGTTGCGCAAGAATCAATCGCTTTTTGGATGACATTCATGAAGTTTTCCCACCGAGCATACCCCAGTGGCTCCTGAATATCCCTGGCTAACCAGAATTCGACATTTTCTTCAGTGGTGCCATGAATCAGGGAGTCAAACTGATTCTTCAACCGCACAATGAATTGCTTATCCATTTGTCGTCTCCCTACAGGCTCTTCACGTCCGTAATGTCGTGCTGGCGCAGAA
The DNA here is from genome assembly GCF_017351175.1 of Desulfovibrio sp. Huiquan2017. Classification (NCBI taxonomy): domain Bacteria; kingdom Pseudomonadati; phylum Thermodesulfobacteriota; class Desulfovibrionia; order Desulfovibrionales; family Desulfovibrionaceae; genus Desulfovibrio; species Desulfovibrio sp. Huiquan2017. The sequence continues at coordinate 38,189 of NZ_JAFMPN010000008.1, forward strand.
TCTGAATGGCGTTGGTCTTGATCACGTCGCCATTAGTGCCGCTGAAGCCGTTGTCCTTGAACACCACGCGCATGACTTCGGGCTTGAGCTCCTCCTTGAGGTCTGCAATGCCCTCGACCACATCTAGGGTGATGCCGTCCGCCAGGCACAGGACGAGCGCGCCCAGCCCCACGATGAAGACCTTCTTGTCGGCGATGATACGTGTCTCGATGGGCAAGGTCAGGTCCAGACCGTACTTGAGCAGGATCTCGTAGAGCACGTCTTCTTCGGAGCGTCCCGGCTTGATGTTGGAGATATAGTCGTCCAGGGAGCTCTCGTAGCTGTCGAAATCGGCATCCCACGGTTTGATGTTCGTTGAGTCGAGTTTGAGGACTTTGAAGCCGAGGTCGAGCTTATGCGGTTCTTCTGCCAGACCAGGGAGCTTCTCTTTTGCTCCTGCGCCAATCGTTTCTTGTTTGGATTTGATCTTTGCGATAACGCGACGGATTCGTTCTTTTCCGATGTCGGCAATGGTTTTATAACCAGATTTAAATGCCTCGGAGCTTTCAGCACAAACTTCAGGAAGCTGTACCATGATGAACTTGCGATTCCCGTCGTCTTCGGCGTTAAGCTGCATAACCGCGTGGGCGGCTGTGGCAGAGCCCGAGAAGAAATCTAAAATTATTTCATCCTGTTTTAAGTCTGCTTGATTAATGAGTCCCTTTATGAGGCCGACAGGCTTTGGAAAATCCATGACCCTTGTTTCAAATAACTTGCCAATGTCGGCAGTGCCGTTTCTTGTGTAAATATCAGTGCCTACGATAGATGAATAACCTGTTCTTTCAGACGACAACTCGCTTAGAAATGACTTTCTTCTTGGTCGTCCATCAGGACTTGCAGGCCAAAGAATTCTTTTTTCTGAAATCAGCTTGGCCATGGTGTTCGTATCGTATCGCCATCCCATTTCCGGGCAACCGTAATCGATACCTGTTGCGGGATCGATTAAATTGTAATGAAGATTCGGACGGCGATCAGCGGTAGCGAGACCAACCATGTTCGCACTTGTCCAGTCACCACGCGAATCGTTGTCGGGGTTTGAGTACCCTTGTAAATTCCTATCATCTCCTCTGAGGGTCTTCCCATAAGTAACTATATACTCATGGTCGACTGATGTTCCATTCTTTGTCCTATTATCCTTGTTTTGTCTGCTTTTCCAAATGAGTTGAGCTATGAATCTCTCATCGCCAAAAATTTCATCGCATATTCTACGCAGATTTGAGACTTCACAATCATCTATTGAAATAAAGATTACGCCATCGTCCCTGAGTAGGTTTCTTGCAAGGCGTAAGCGAGGATACATCATGTTCAACCAATCGGTATGATACCTTCCACTTGTTTCATAATTGGTCGAAGATTTTTTCCCATCAGAGTTAACTTGTCCTGTTAGCTCCATATAGTTTTTGATACTCTCCCGAAAGTTGTCTGGATAGATAAAATCTCCGCCAGTATTATATGGCGGGTCAATATAAATCATTTTAATCTTGCCATAATAGCTCTTCTGCAAGAGCTTCAAAACTTCCAAATTATCGCCTTCAATGAACAAGTTCTGGGTCGAGTCAAAATCCACCGACTCCTCAGGACAAGGCCGCAACGTTCCATTGCTCGGCGTCTGCGCCAACATCCGCGCCTTGGACTTGCCGTTCCAGGTGAAGCTGTAGCGTTCCTCGCGGTCCTCCACGTATTCACCGAGGACTCCCTTCAGCGCTTCGAAGTCCACTTTGCCTTCGGTGACGATCTCTGGGAACAGCTCTTTGAGCTTGGCAATGTTGTCGGCCACGATGTCCATGGTCTTGCCATCGGTATTCGGATCAAGCTTCTGCATATGTATTCATCCTGTGCATCAGAGGGTGGCTGCGAGTTGTCGCAGCTGCTTCTCCGTGTTTTTGATCTTGGTGTTCAGCTCCACCTGGCGGTTGAACTGGGTTTCCTTTTTGAGGGCGGCCCGGAATTCGGCAATCCGCAATTCCAGTGTGTGGCACGCCGCCAATCGTTCCCGGCGCTCCGCCGGATCGGCGGCCTTGCCCCTCACCTGGAAGACGCCGGACAGCCGGGCACAATCATAGGCGATGAACCGATCGACCCAAGCCGAATAGAACGCCAGAAAGTGTGTATGCGGTAACCCGCCGAGCGCCAGACTGTCCAGATAGGCCTGGTCGATTTCAGTCGGCGCGGTCAGATCAATCCATCCGGTGGTGAGGAATTCTTCCGCGATGATCACGCCTTGCTCCGCCTGGCTGAACCGCTTCGGGGCCACACTCAGGCAGCATTCGTTTTCAAAGGAAAAGACGATCAAAAGCGGATACGGGATAGCGCGGTGGATGACCTCGGCCAGCCGGGTGCAGGACTTGCTGGTACGCATGACCACTTCCAGTACGGCCACCTCCAGGTATTCCCGCTCCGCATCCTCGTAGGATTTGATCGGAATGGTCTCCGGCTTGAGCGTGTATTGCCAGGTCACACCCTCCACATCATCCTGAAGCGCCTTCTTGTCGGAAGCCGTCAGCGACCCGGTCTCCACGAAAAGCTTCTTGAACACCCGCTTCCCGAGACGGCTTGCTCCCGGGAATCCCAGGCTCTCCAGGAGTTGCCCTGTCATGCGGCCTCCCCGTCGAGGACAATCAGGTAGGCGACCACTTCAAAGTCCTCGATGCCCCGGAAGGTGCCTTTGGAGATGGCGGTGCCGCCACGGGCGAACAAGCTGGCCGTCCCGTGCTCTTCGGCCTTGCCGGAAATGGTGGCCACGGCCTTGCCGAGAAGTCCCTGATATTCGCTCACATCCCGCCCCTGGCGCGTCAGGCGGTTCAACGTCCCCACCATGTCCGCATCAACGGCTTTGGACTTTCCGGCGGCTTTTCGCAAAAGGTCGAGGACCTTCTTGGCCTGGGTGTAATTCAACGTCACCGCGCCGGAGTCCGAGACATGGACCAGATAGTGCGGTGCAAGGGCATAGGTCTTGTCCGTGTCCATCTTCGGGTTCTCGCTCCGCAGGCAGAAGATGACGCCCGGCTGCAAGTCCTCATCGGCCCCGGCAACGGCAAAGGCCCCGATGGACTTGTGCTCCAATTCTTCCCGGTGTTCCTTGAGGTAGCCCGCAAGGTCCATCCTGAAATCGTTGAGGGTCAGGTCGGTGATGGAAATGTTCTCGCCCAGGTCCTCGATGTCCACGACCTCGTTTTGGAGCCGCTCCAACTGCTTGCGGCGATACTCCAGGTCGTTCATTTCATCGCCCGCGTTCTGCTCAATAAGATTCTCCTCGCCGGTGGCGGAGATATCCAGGAGCACCATGCGGCCCGAGACCCGCGCCTGCAGGTTGATGTACTCGTCCAGCTCCAGATTCGGCCAGAAGTTGACGAGCTGAATGACAGCGTTCTTCGAGCCGAGCCGATCTACACGCCCAAACCGCTGGATGATCCGGACCGGGTTCCAGTGGATGTCGTAGTTGATCAGGTAGTCGCAGTCCTGCAGGTTCTGGCCCTCGGAAATGCAGTCCGTGGCAATGAGCAGGTCGATCTCCTCGGTAAGCGTGGCATCCACCATGCTTCGTTCCTTGGAGACGGGAGAAAACGAAGTCAGAATTGAGGGCAGGTCCTTGCGGATGGTGTGCAGCGTTGTTCTATTGCCGCCCGTCCCGCCGGTCACCAATGCCGAATGGATGCCATGCTTGCTCTTGGCCCAGTCCGAAAGGTTGGCATAGAGGTAATTGGCCGTGTCGGCAAAGGCCGTGAAAATGATGACCTTCAGATTGCCCGGATTGACGGGCGTAGCGATTTTCTCCGAGATGGCCTTCTTGAGCTCCAGGAGCTTGGCGTCGGTCTCAGGCTCGACCCGTTCCGTGTCCCCGAGGAGCTGCACGAGCAACGCCTCGTCCTCTTCCAGTTCCTGCTTCCAGCGGATGCGGTCGATATCCTGAATGAGCACCTTGACCTTGTTGCCGATCAGGTGCTCGTCGAACTCCAGGGAGTCGACCTCGATGTCCTCGATGGAGATTTCCTCGATGCCCGACGGATCGTGCCCGTCAATGCGCCGGATAATCTCCCGCACATGGTTGAGCAGCTTCTCCAGGGTCAGCCCGAAAGAGTTGATGGAGCTCTCCATGCGCTTGAAGAGGTTGACGCGCATCAGGTGGATCAAGCTGGCTTCACGGTCGATCTGTTTGAATACGGAACCGCCGGAAAGCTGCATGTCGTATTTGCGGCCGTACTCCTCCCGCTTGTCGGCCAGGACGTACTTCAGGGGCGAATAGGCGCTGAGGTTCAGCTTGCGGATGCTCCGGTTGATCTCTTTGAGTTCCGGGAACCGCCCGTCAGTGTCGATGTCGGCGTAGATGTTGATCGGCTTGGCCCGTTCGGGGAATTGCCCGATCTCCGCGATGTCGTAGTACTTCTCAATGTGCTTGCGGGACCGGGCTATGGTCAGGAGGTCCAGGAGCTTGAAATAATCGAAGTTGAGCGCTTCCAGGAGGGCCTCCGTGGTGCGCTCCGACTCCTCCAGCTTCAGCCACTGGTTGAACCGGACCTGGGCGCGTCGCAGCGACTCCTCGATGCTCGTGATGCCGTGTTCCTTCAAGGCCAGGTCGTCGCCCTCGGTGATGAAGGCAACCTGGTTCTTGAGGTCGGTCATGCGGTTGTTGACTGGGGTGGCCGAGAGCATCAGGACCTTGGTCTTCACGCCCGACTTGATGATCTCGCTCATGAGCCGGGAGTACCGGGTGATGGTCCCCTTCTTAGGCGGATTGTTGCGGAAGTTGTGCGACTCGTCGATGACCACGAGGTCGTAGTTGCCCCAGTTCAGCGTGGAGAGGTTGATTTCGCCGGAAAAGCCCTGGACGCGGGAGAGATCCGTGTGGTTCAGCACATCGTAATTGAAGCGGTCGGAAGCCAGGATGTTCCGCTTGTCATTGATGGTGTAGAGCGTCCAGTTCTCGCGCAGTTTCTTGGGACACAGGACGAGCACCCTGTCGTTACGGAGTTCGTAGTATTTGATGACGGCCAAGGCCTCGAAGGTCTTGCCCAGACCGACACTGTCCGCGATGATGCAGCCGTTGTACTTTTCGATCTTGTCGATTGCGCCCAGCACTCCGTCCCGCTGGAATTTGTAGAGCTTATTCCAGACTGTCGTATCCTTGATGCCAGTCCGGGTCTTGATGATGCTTTCCTCATCGAGCTCCTCCAGGAACTCGCTGAAGATATTGTACAAGACAAAGAAATAGAGAAAGCTGGGGGAATTGTCGGCATAGATGGCCTCTATGTCGGCAAGGAGCTGTTTCTTGATGTCGCGGGATTCTTCGGGGTTCTCCCAAATCGAATCGAACCACTCCAACAGGCTTTGCGCCTCCCGAGGGGCAGTGACCAGCGTGTTGATCGCAAAACCCGAGGCAGGGTTAACCCCCAACCCATCCGTGGTGAAGGGGGAGCTTCCATGGATGGCCACGGACTGACCATCCGCATTCTGTACATGAAAAAGGTTGCTGCCGATGGGCGCGCGCGGCGATCGGACTTCCACCTTTTTTCTCACCCAATCCGCGCACTCTCGGGCCACACTGGCCATGTTGAGCTGATTCCGGAATCGCCTGTCGTTTACGCCGCCGATGAGCCCGGCTTCATCCGCTTCGGGCAAAAGAAGACGCACGGAGTCAATCTTACCGAGAGCGTCTTTCAATTCCGAGAAACCGTAGAGCGAAAACAGGCCGGACAAAACAGAGAGCTTGGCGTTGCGGCTAACCGCCTTTCGCAGCTCCGCTCCGACTTGGCCGTTTGTCTTATTGTCTATTAGCATATTCTATGAAGGGGCTCGATTCTTTGGGTTGCAGCCACAGGTAACAATGCCAGCCGCATAATAAAGTCCATATTATTCAATGCAAAATAGACATACTCTGGACCTGGAGGCAAGACAACCTATGGTTGGAGGAATTCGTGAATTCCAGCCCCAACCACAGGCAAGATGTTCAGTCATCTCTGCATCCGGCCTTGGCAAAGCATAGGCGGAAGGGTATATCGGCAACAAATACCAACAGAAAGGGCCACATGAATATACCTCAATACCACGAAATGATGCTCCCAACGGTCAAGGTAATCGACGAGCTCGGAGGGTCGGGAACAATCCAGGAAATCGCTGAGGGAGTAATCCAACTCCTCAGCCTTCCCGAAGACGTCACTTCGCTGCCGCATAACCCGGAGAAGTCCAGCCAAACCGAAGTTGAGTATCGTCTTGCTTGGGCCAGGACGTACCTCAAAAAGGTCGGATTGATCGACAACTCGGAGCGAGGGGTATGGTCATTCACGGAGAAGTATCATCGCGGCATGAAACTCGACGCGGAAGAGATCGTACAAGAAGTCCGTGGGTTGGCCAAAAATTCGAAGAAAAAGGCGATCGACGAGACCCCTGAAGCTATCCCCGAGGCTGGAGATTGGCGGGAAGTCATACATCAAACCATCCTCGCCCTTGACCCGAGTGCGTTTGAACGCCTGACAAAGCGCATCCTCAGGGAGATAGGTTTCGTCCAGGTGGAAGTAACCGGGAAATCCGGCGACGGTGGCATCGACGGGAAAGGGATCGTGAAGATCCAAGATGTCCTGAGCTATCACGTTGTCTTTCAGTGCAAACGCTACAAAGGCTCCGTTGGGCCAGGAGCGATTCGAGATTTCAGAGGTGCCATGGTCGGCAGAGCGGACAAAGGGCTTTTTATCACCACCGGAACCTTTACCCGCGAAGCAACCAAGGAAGCGACAAGAGACGGGGCCTCACCGATTGATTTGATCGACGGTGATGACCTCGTTGAAATACTCAAGAAGCTTCGGCTTGGCGTGAACGTTCGGATGGTTGAGGAAGTTGAAGTCGATTGTGGGTGGTTTGAAAAAATTTAAGATTCAAGACAGCTAGCAAGGCAGGAGCTGAGGCGAAAGATGAGAGACTTTATCAAAGACAAGCTCGATACTGTTTATAATGATTTTTGTGAGGCTGCCAAAGTTTCTGATGGATTATGCCCATTGAAAGATTTTTCTTTCGCTGGTGGAGAAAGCCCTGACTACTCAGATCCTTTAGTCAGGAAGTACTATATGTTGAAATATTTCCCCGGCTACATGGCTGAGTACTACCTGATGTACGAACACCTTTTCGATGAAAAATTCTTATCCAATACCGTAATCAACATCCTCTCACTTGGATGCGGCTGCGGCGTAGACTATTGGGGTTTCCACTTCGCAGCGACAAAAAAAGTCAAAAATCACCAAAAATCGTCTTCATATACCGGCTACGACATCATTGACTGGGAGTACCGTGACTCAATGGGGCACGATAAGCATGTCTTCTTCGAAACCGAAGACATCGGAAACCTAAAAAAACTGGATTACGACAAATACAACATCATCGTTTTTCCAAAATCCATTAGCGATTTTCCTGATGAAGTATTCGCAACCTTGCTGAAAGCAATCGAAAACACAAAATTCAAAAAGAAAAAGATTGCCATTCTGTGCTCATTTATGACCAATGACTCCAAAAAATACGACTTTAATCGCCTCACACGACTTGTTAAAGTCTTTGAAGAACAACATGGGTATAAATGCCTCGACAAAGCCAACGAATATTTCCATATGAAGGACAAAGATGTTGGACTAAACACAGTTGTACCGGGGTTCGACTACACCCTACCCATCAAAAAGACCATTTTCAAGACACTCGAAAATTGCCCCAATTTCATCGAAAATGGAAAAAGCTGTGACCAAGAATGCTCCAATATGAACCAATACCCGATTCTTAAGACAAAATATGTCAACTACGCGATTAGACGATTAAAGAAGGATCAAAAATGAAATGGCGAAAAGTTCAGCATAAAAGTCATGGGGCATCAGTAGACGCCATTGCCCCAGAAATAATCTCAGCAAGTCGATCAACAGATATCCCTGCGTTCTACTCTAAGTGGTTTTTTAATCGTCTTGAAGCTGGCTATTCGAAATGGATCAACCCTTTTAACCGAAGAGCGCAATTTATCTCGTTTGAGAACACGCGAGCTATAATTTTCTGGAGTAAGAATCCTAAGCCTTTGCTGCCACATCTCCACATCCTCGATAAAAAACAAATTGGGTACTACATCCAATTCACAATGAACGATTACGAGGAAGAAGGGTTAGAACCTAGTGTCCCTTCACTAGCTTCAAGGATTGAGACATTTAAAGCACTATCTGATCGAATTGGCCCGGACAGAGTTATATGGCGATTTGACCCGCTAATTTTTACTGATTCGATCAATCCAACGAAACTTCTCAGCAAAATAAAAAAGGTTGGCGACCTTTTGTCTGGGTATACTTCAAAACTCGTTTTCAGCTTTGCAGATATTTGCAACTATAAGAAAGTCCAGAACAATTTAAAACGGCAAAATATCACTCACAGGGACTTCACTCTTTCTGAAATTGAACTTCTGTCATCAGAGATATCTAATTTATGCTCTCAATGGGGAATACCGGCATTTACTTGCGGCGAAAGTGTCGATCTTTCCGAATTCGGCATTCATCACAACAAGTGCATTGACGACAAACTTATTTTGAAGATCACAAACAATCACCCTGACATCCTCAGGTTGTTCGGTCTTGATTCCCCTGAACAGTTAAGCTTGCTCGCGCCTAAGCCAAAACAAAAAAACTTGAAAGACACCGGACAAAGAAATGAGTGCGGCTGTATTCTTAGTAAAGATGTTGGGCAATACAACACATGTCCACATAGATGCGTATATTGCTACGCAAACACATCAGACAACGTTGTAGCCAAGAACGTCAGAGCTTTTAGGCCTGACGGTGAATCAATCATTCCGGAATAAAGCCTGACATATCCAGCTTTCCATGCAAATCCAAAAGGATAGGTGCGCATGATCGAAAGCTGCGGACTGCTTCTCAAACCAATTCAGGTATATATTATCTCATTGGAATCGATTCGTTTTTAGCTTCTAATCACAACTCACAAAGCAAAGCCCCAGCTCCGCACCTCGCGGAGCTGGGGCTTTCTTCTCTCAGGGGGTAATTATGGAACCGCAAATGAGTTCGCCGGAAATCATAGAATTGGCGAAAGCAATGATCCAAGTGCAGCAGTCCCTTTCTCCTGCCCTTAAGGATGCCGAAAATACTTTTACTAACAGCCGGTATGCGACGCTTCACTCGGTCATGAGCGCGTGCCGAGATGCCTTGCTTGCACATGGAATTTGGCTCACCCAATACCCTGTCTCGGTTGAGGCGAACCAACTCGGTCTAGTCACCAAGATCGTCCATGCAGAAACCGGTCAGTGGCAGGCGTCGCTTTTGACCATGCCCCTGCCCAAAAATGACCCGCAGGGCTATGGCTCTGCCATGACGTATGCTCGCCGATATGGTTTATCGGCTCTAATCGGGATCGTGACGGAAAACGACGATGACGGCGAAATGGCCTCGCATCAAGGACCGCACAACACCGGTCTTTCGTCCTGCAACCACGGGAGGAACCCCGACCGTTCGCAGCCGAAAACGCCACCCGAGGGCAATGGTACAGGCCCGGCGAATCTGCCCCGTCTGGATGGCGTCCAGTATCGCAATGGCACGGCCAACGACGGAAAGCAGTGCGTGCTGGCGATCGGGGACACCCATTCCAAGAAGGAGTTCCTGCGCAAGGCTGGATTCCAGTGGGACGGCACCCGAAAGATATGGTGGAGGTATGCAGATGCAGCATGATGACACGAAAGCGCAAGGCCTGCTTCGTCTCCTGACTCAAGGACTTCTGGCTCACGCCGAGCAGAAAACGGCCAGTGAGCTTGGGGACCGCAGCCAGTATATCGGCATGTCCGACATCGGCAAGGGGATGGAGTGCATGCGGGCAGCAGTAGCAAGTAAGCTGGGAATGTCCGCCATACCCGCCGCAACCGCCGTAGATGGATTTGCCCCGGATGACGTGGCCTGTGTCCTCGGACGGCAGATCATCCTACAGCGTGGGCATTGGCAGGAGTACGGTATTGAGAAGGCGCTCGCGGCCACCGGCGTGAAGCTGGTGCCGCAGCTTGAGATCAGCATCGAGCACAACGGGGTGCTGATCAAGGCTCATCTGGACTTCACCCTGGTCTGGGGTGGGCAGCGGCCTGCCGTGCGGATTCTGGAACTCAAGAGCAACGAGCGTATCCCGGACTCGCTGTACTCCTCATACGAAGCACAACTCTATGGCCAGGTCGGGCTGCTCAAGTCCTGCTGGGCTGAGCCGTGCTTTTCGGTTCCACAAACTGAAGTACATTCGACGACGTTCCCTCAAGCCGTGGAGGATTTATTCGGCGTTATGCTCCCCTTGGCTCCGGACACCGTGGACATAGAGGCCTGGGTACTTTCCATCTCCATGTCCGAGGTAAAACCGTTTGGCCCTTATCTACCTGACCAGGTCATGGGTCATGTTGGAGGCATGTCTGCAAACTGCTGTGGGCATCTGGCGAACAGCGGAAGACGTGCGATCTGGCAACCTGGAGTTGAACGACCTCGACTACTGCCGGGGCTTCCACCCTCTGTGCGACTGGTGCGATGTCAACGCGGACTGCCCAAAGTTTCAGGCCGTGAGCATCCCCTCGGATTCCGCCTGCGGTCTGGAGCTCGAAGAACTCGCCATGCTTAAGGAGCGAAAGACCGTCTTGGAAGAACGCATCGCAGATGCTGAAGAACGTATCCGGCAGACATACAGTTTGATCGGGACACAGGACTGGATCTCAACCGGAGACCACCGTTTCCGGGTCGCAACCGTAGCAGGCCGGAGGACGCTTGACCGCTCCTTGTTGGTGGACAAGTTGACCTCATTAACCGGCGATGAACTCAAGGCCCAAGCCGCTTTGGAGCAGTGCGAGAAGACTGGCAAACCACACGACCGGCTGTATGTCGGCAAAATCAACAAAGCGTTGAAGACAGCGGCCTGACCGGGAGAGCATTGACGAAAGTATGAATAAATCCTACTTTTGCACTGGAGGCCATCATGGAAAAAATCAGCATATCCCTGACGAGCGATCAAGCCCGTCTGATTGAACAGGCCGTCGGCAGTGGCGACTACGCCTCTTCCAGTGAAGTTGTGCGCGAAGCGTTACGCGAATGGAAAGCCAAGCGACTGCTTGGCCGGTTTTGGGACGAGGGTGTTATGAGCGGTGACGCTGCTCCGGAGTCCATCGAAGACATCAAGGCCGAAGCGCGTAAGGGTGTCGTGTAGCCGATGCTGCCCGTCATACGCCTTAAAAAGGCGCGACAGGATTTGATCGACATTTGGCGGCATATCGCCATGGACGACCCGCAGTCGGCGGATACTGTCCTCGACGCCATTGACGCCAAGTGCCAACGGCTGTCGCGCCATCCTCAACTCGGCCCGGCGCGTGAAGATATTCGCCCCGGCTTGCGGTACCTCGTCATCGGTTCCTACCTGGCATTGTATAAAGTCGATGAGGACGCGGTCCGCGTTGTGCGCGTCCTGCATGGTCATCGCGACCTGGGCGGGCTGTTTGTTGAATAAAATTAGCATGTAAAAAATAATCAGAGACTGCTGAAAGGCCCTGTCCCGTATTCGGGATGGGGCCTTTTCTGTTTTCCAAAGGAGAAGAGTATGAGTGAAATTCTGAAAGAATTACAAGCCATCCATCCTGTCGAGCATGACGCTGGAGAGATTTTCAGCGGCAAAAAGTCCAAGCGGAAAGTGCGCGGATTCGCGGCACCGTCTTCGTTCACTCCCGATCTAAATCCTGAATACCTGTTCCACGATTCAAGCCGGGACGCGGTCGTCTGGTTCATGGATTCATCCGATCCACTGTACGTGTTCGGGCCAGCCGGTTCCGGCAAAACAAGCTTGATCAAGCAGCTTGCCGCCAAGCTGAATTACCCGGTTTTCGAGATTACCGGGCATGGGCGTTTGGAGTTCCCCGACATGGTCGGACATCTGACCGTTGAGGATTCCAACATGTCGTTCCAGTACGGTCCGCTTGCGCTGGCCATGAAGTTCGGCGGGCTCTTCTTGCTCAATGAGATTGACCTGCTTGATCCGGCGACAGCTGCTGGTCTGAACGGCATCCTGGACGGCGATCCCCTCTGCATTCCCGAGAACGGAGGAGAGGTCATCAAGCCTCACCCCCTGTTTCGGTTCGCGGCCACGGCCAACACCAATGGTGGGACCGATGAGACCGGGCTCTATCAGGGGACTCTTCGGCAGAATCTGGCGTTTATGGATCGCTTCTGGCTGTGCGAGATCGGCTACCCGAGCCCCAAGGCGGAGCGAGAGCTGCTGCATCGCAAAGCTCCGGAGCTTCCCAATGATGTGCGGACCAAGATGGTGGAATACGCCAACGAGGTCCGCAAATTGTTTATGGGCGAGGCCGATGGCAGCTTCCGCGACACCATCGAAGTGACCTTCTCGACCCGCACCCTCATTCGCTGGGCAAACCTGACCGTTCGCTTCCAACCGCTTGCCCGCCAAGGCATCCAACCCGTGACCTATGCGCTCGATCGCGCTCTGGGCTATCGCGCCACTCCGGAGACCCGGACCGTGCTGCATGAGCTGGCGCAACGCATCTTCCCCCAAGAAACAAAGGAGTAACCATGGACACTCAGACTGATATCACCGTGCTCGACAATTTGATGGCCATTAATCTGGACGTGAGCATCTGGACCGCCCGAAAGAAGTTGACGCCCGCTGATTTCGGTGGCGCTGCATTGCCGCCCGATGACCTGGCATCGCTGGGCAGCAAAAAGGTTTGCGACCCCACAGAGCTGCGCATCTTCGGCACACTCAAGGCACGCGCCGTGAATCTCCTGGACAGGACCGGCGTCCGCTTCCTTGGCGGCTGGGCCATCCCTGAGGACAAGGCCGACGACATTGTGGCCGAACTGAGCGTGATCCGAGACGATTTTCTCGCCGCCAAGGATCAGTTTCTCAATCGCTACGACGAAGCCGTGCGCGACTGGATATCTCTGCATCCGGGCTGGGAACGGCTGATCGGAGCCTCGACGGTCAGTGCGGATTATGTCCGCAGTCACATCGGGTTCAAGTGGCAGATGTTCAAGCTGCTGCCCCCGGCGGACGACGCCGTTCATCAGGGACTGCATGAGGAGGTCCAGGACCTGGGCGGCACGCTGTTCGGCGAAGTCGCCAAGGCTGCCACGGATACCTGGAAGCGCTGTTTCGAGGGCAAGGACAAGGTGACGCACAAGGCGCTTTCGCCCCTGCGCTCCATCCATGCCAAGCTGGCCGGGCTGAGCTTCGTGGAGCCCCGCGTCGTGTCGATAGTCGATCTGCTGGATACGGCGTTCAACCGTGTGTCCAAGCGCGGACACATTGAGGGAAGTGAACTGGTCATGCTTCAGGGCGTGGTTTCGCTCCTGCGCGATCCCGCGACACTCGTTGCGCATGGTCAGAAGATCATCGAGGGCCAGGATGCCAGCGATATCCTGGCCGGGCTGGTGTCGGGAACGCTTCCGGTTCCGCCGGAGGAGAAGCCTTCAGTCAAGACCCGGCTTGTTCCCGAGGTGGTGCATCAGCACGCTATCGATAGCCAGGGGCTCTGGTGAGGTGATTATGACCAATAATCTCATCATGAAATCCCTGCCCATGGTGGCATCGGTCCTTGGGAGCAAGTACGGCGTGAAGGTCGCCATCGGCGGCAAGGACGCGTACACGGACGGCAATACCATCCACTTGCCTGCGTTGCCCTTGGAATGCAGCGAGACGCTCATAGGCTTAGCTCGCGGGTACATCGATCACGAGGCCGCCCACATCCGAGAAACGAGGTTCGATTGGCTGCGTCTAGCCAACCTGACCCCGCTTGAGATGCACGTATGGAACACCTTTGAAGACTGGCGCGTGGAGCATCGGCTGGCCCGGCTGTTCCCCGGTTGCAGGTCGAACTTCACCTGGCTCATCCGGCATCTCTTCGGGGATACGTCGGAGAAGGTGGCCGATCCGGCCATGGCCATACTCAACTGGCTGTTGTTGTCGGTCCGGGCGTGGGACGTGCCGTCTCTGAACGGGCAACGGGACGATGTTGGTAACTTCGTTGAATCCCATTATCCCGGTCTCACCGGACGGTTGAACCATGTCCTGGAAAAGGTGCACGCCTACTGCGATTCCACTCAGGATTGCATCCTCTATGCGCGGGAAGTCGTTTCGCTTCTCAAAGAGAAAGTGGCTTCTTTGCCCCGACAAAATGGGGAATCGAAAACGGGTAAATCGGGTAAAAATGGAGTGTCTGATGAACTCCCTTTGGACGCTTTGAATCGACTGATTCAAGCGGATGACATCGACTTGCCCGAGGGCCTTGGCGAAGCCCTGGCGGCAAGCCTGCGCAAGGAATCGCCCAAGGAATTGGACGAATCCCTGCGCGTGGCGCGTCTTGGCACTAAGACCACGAAACCGCTCGACCCCGAAGATGTGACCGCAACTAGGCGGGCATCGATCGCCCTGCGGACACAGCTTCAGGGGCTGCTGCAATCGTCCGTACTGACGCGGAGCATGGTTGGCCGTCATGGCAGGCTGGACGCCCGGCAACTGCATAAAGTCTCGGTGGCTGATGCTCGCGTCTTCAAGCGGACTGGTCGCAAGGTCGGCATCAACACCGCCGTGCACATCCTCCTGGACTGCTCGGGCTCCATGCGAAAGCGGATCAAGCTGACGACGCAGGTCTGTCATGCCGTAGCCAAGGCCCTGGACGCCATCGACGGCATCAACGTGGCCGTAACGGCCTTCCCGGCGGGTGCTCCGAGTAATGGTGGCAACGGAAACGATCGCGCCCCCACAGTTTGCCCGATTCTGGCCCATGGTGAACGAATGCACGACAAGTTCGTCGTGAGCGCCACCGGCTGCACCCCGCTTGGCGAGGCGATCTGGTGGACATTGCAGCAAATGCAGCCACTAACCGAATCCAGGAAGATCGCCCTCATCCTGACGGACGGCGATCCTGATTCCTTCCCTGCCGCCCGCAATGCCATTGAAGATGGCAGACGCTTTGGCGTCGAGATATATGGCCTTGGCATCACTTCCGAGACTATCACCAAGCTGCTCCCCAATCACAGTCGCACCATCAACGACTTGTCAGAACTGGCTCCGGTCATATTCGGCATGCTTCGCGGTGCGCTCGTCAAATAACCGCAAATAATCCCGAGGAAAAAAATGGATAACGAGATCCCTAAATGCCCGAACTGCGACAGCTCGGAGCACGTCGTATTGGTCAATACAACCCAGAAAATCGGAACGGCAGTCGGCGGAGTAGCCGGTGGTGCAGCCGGATACTGGGGTGCGTCCTCCGGTGCGGTGACAGGTGCCACCATCGGCTCGATCGTTCCGGTCGTAGGTACAGGCATCGGCATCCTCGCCGGTGGCCTGGCCGGAGCGCTTGCAGGCTTCTTCGCCGGATCAGCCGTTGGCAACCAGGTCGGCGAGCACATCGACCGGCACATCATCAGCGAGTGGCGCTGCAATTATTGCGGTACAGAATTCGAAATATAAACCAAGGAGAAGATCATGCGTGATTTTTGGACTTTTATAGGCGGCGTCGCTGTCGGCATCCTAGCCGCGACCGGAGTCTTTGCCATGGAAGAAGATAGCGAGCCTCTTTCTGCCCAGGGAGACAGAGAAGGGCTGGATGATGAAAACGAAGAAGAGGCGGATGACGACGATAGACTGATTGTGCGTCCCTCATAAAAAAGAGAGCCGCCTGCTTCTGCAGGTGGCTCTCAAACAACATACTGCTAATCAATTTTTAGGAGTTTTTTTCTTCAATCCCTATGCGAATAGCTTCAAAAAAAGCAGACGGTTTACCTGCTTTTGGATGAGTTCTGGGATGAGCCCAAAACTCATCGAATAGGTCAATCATGGTGATGTCTTCACTATAGAAGCAATTACGCAGAATGCTGGGAGTGGCGGTGAGGGTATCAAGTGTTTCTTTCGCCTTTTGACTCCCGGACAGGTTATACTCAAGTAACGCAAGTAGCGGAATCACCTGGCGATATGACACAGGTAAATCGGCAACTTGGGCCGTGCTGAACAAAAGAGCGCTATTCAACACGGATTCCAATGCTTCCTTCTTCGAATAGGCTTCAACCACACCCTCGGCAAAAGCGGTGCCGACTTGTTCTGCCGTATGGTCTGGGAACTTTGGCCTTAAATTTGCTGGCCAGTATTTCAATAAAAACTTGTTTTTATACTGGCTGTATATCTTAATTGGCTTTCGCAAAGGAGTGAGCACGCTTTGCCAAGCATTGCTTGATAGAGAAATAAACTGATCATCAAGCTCTTGCTGTTTCAAAAAATGCCACAATAGTTTGTGTAATTCAGAGTACTCTTTCGGCCCGAGAAATTGCCAGAAGTCATGAGAAAGGCAAGATTCCGCCAACATTTCCAAGTTGTGACCTGCATGCCTTTTATCTTCTTTGAAATCCTGAATAAATGAGTCAAGAAGCAACTCATATTCTTCGAGAGAAGTTTCCTTCAGCAATTGTGTAAGCATGACCAAAAACGGAATCCTTCTTTTGTATTCAGGGGAATCCTGTTTGAAGCGCACCAAGGGAAACGAGTTGACTTCATTTCTTGATTTAAATTCATTGTGCAAATCAAGAAAAATCACTGAGCGTTCTGTGGTAAAATCACTCTTTCTCATATTTGAAACAAGATGAAAGAAAAGGAAGTCACGTGTCATGCTGAAGTCGCAATTAGGCGCATCCTTCATATCATGCAGATGCTCTTGCTGATATCGTTCACAGCCTTCGCAGACCTGCTCACAATAATCCTCAATACCGCACTCATAATATGGCCAGAATTGAAGAGATTTAAAGGCAGATTCTACAAAATTCATGCGCAATTCTTCGTCAACTTCGATTTTGAAGAACCCCTCTGGGTAAATCCGATCAATGGCAGAGCGACGTATTGATGCAGAGTAGGGAGAATCCTCACAATCGTAGGAGTATAGAGCTCGTTCGTTCTGTTTTTCTTCAAGTTGGTCTAGCAAAATTTTCGCACGGATTGCCCAAGCTACGCCATCTTCCGGGGAACGCTCCAGACATTCAGTTATGTGATCAAGCCCCTCATCAAGCTGACCAAGGCTATACCATATCTCAGCCAATTTCCTGTGCAACACCGGATCGTTGGGTGTCTCATCAAGTTCTGCTTGTAATTCGAGAATATCCCCCCAACAGGCCAGTTCATGCGGATTGCGCTCGTAGATTTCCGTCCCAGAATGATATTTACCCATCATCTCTTCTAATGATTCTTTCTCAATATCGATTGCATCGACTTCTTTGAGGGCGGCATAGAAAGGCTCTAGGTTTGCAAGTGCATTGTTGTTAAACTCTTTGTATGCGACCAATTTATTTTTAAGTTTTACAACATTTCTATCGATATATCTCTTAAAACTTCCGTCGCGTAAATCCTGATACATTTTGAGTTCGGAATCACTTGGGTTCTGCGGGAATAATTTTGTGTAAGGTTTTAGAACGCAGAGATTGTTTATCAATATTCTAGCATCCTCGTGGATCAGTGTTTCGGGGGCTCGGCCAGTTCCTCTCTCTTTGCGCGGCGTAAGTACATATTTCAATTTAAAATCTTCCCGCTCTTGAAGGATATTCTGTATCCACTGAGAAATTTCTTTAGGATTATAATTTAACTCTATCAATATTTCATTGATGCTCTTTCCATTATTAAACATTTGGACACACTCCATAACGTTTGGAAAATTTTGCATGATTAAATTTTATTTCAGCCAACGATCTTCTTAATCCGACGGAGTATATAGGGTGGCTGTATTTGTATATGTTCAATTTTCCATTTTGAAAGAAACGCCCTAAGGGGTCAATCATCAAGTAGCTTTCAGTCATGTCTTCATTGTTTTCAACATGAAGACCATGCCACGATATTGAATTCAGTTTTAGAAACTCTGTAAATTCGAGCTCTGAAATCCCATTGTTGGATCCAAACGGGATTTGCTTGAATATCTTGATCTTGTCAGGATTGTATTGGATGAGTTTTTCAACAATTCGCTCATTCCAATTGTAGGCATTCACAACAGTATTGAACTTAATTTTAAGATCAGGCTTTATCTTCTTTATACGCGTTATGAGCGTTTCTAAATCAGACTCAAGTAAAGTTTTGCCAACATGAGAGTGACGTCCAATTTTGAGATTGGTTTCATGCGACAAGGAATCAACGGAGATCCCAACCACCTCAAGATAATCAACTATATCGATGTTTTTTTCTAGAAGCGAGGCGTTCGTAACGATAGACGCTTCGAAACCGAATTTTTCAACAGCCTTCTTTACAATCCCAACCGTTTTATAGCCGAAAATCAAAGGTTCTCCGCCAACAAAATTAATACGTATTGGGGAAGTTGAATTTAGTGAGACCGACTGCAGCATCGGTGCACTAGAAGCCTGAGCCAGTTCTGTAAAAAGAGTTTCTGTGGTCTTCGGGTTATGGCATATCTCATCACCGGCTTCCCATGATGCGAAACAATAATGGCAAGAGTAATTGCACCGATCCGTCATGTGCCAATTAAACACTAGCTGCATTTCTGACCTTCTTTGTGCGGCTAGAGTTTATTCTTCTTTCGTATGAATCATGATTGCAAATTACAATCTGCTCTCCATTGAGCCACAGTATTCTGAACTTCTGGTTCAGTCTTAAAGAATACCCATCATGAAGACGACTAAGTTTCTTCCACCCTGCCCCAGGCTTCCTTCCAAGCTGTGTCAACGCTTTTCGCGCTCTAGCTTTTATGTGAGTGGGAATTGAGCCAATCCAATGTTCTGTCATTAGCACCTCCTATGATTTCAAATCACAGTGCGGGTACCAATTTGGTAGGCAAGTGGATTTTTTAAATTGGTTAAAAAAGAATGGCCAGTGGAAGAAGTAGCTTGTGCTTACGAGGCACCGCTTCTAAGTATGAATGCTAGGTTTCATCCAAACTATGAGCTACTTGGCCTTCCTATTGAAAGGTATAACCTTCCCGCCGGACTTCGTCTCCAAAGCCTTTTCCAGCGAATCCACAGCCGCACGTTTCGACTCATCCAGGGCATGGGTGTATCGCTGGAGCATGGCGAGGGTAGACCAGCCGAAGTGGGATTGGATGGTGCGGATATCCACTCCGGCAGCGAGCATCATGGATGCCGCTGTATGACGCAGACTGTGGAAACATATCCATTCCCGCTTGTCCGTGCGGCCGTCGTTAAACTTGAGGTCTTTGATGGCTTGACGGAAGCCCCAGGGGGCTTCACCCCAGGCATTCCCATCCGAATTGGTGAAGACAAGCTCTTCAGGCGAGCCTTTTGAGGCCTTTCTGAGGATTTCATGGAGCGGCTTGGCCATGGGTAAGATGCGTGGCTTGCCCGTTTTCGTGTGGAGGAGGGTGATCGACTTTTCCTGCAGGTCGATACCACTCCATGTGAGGCCAGTAAGTTCACCAAGCCTTGCGCCGGTGTAGAGGGCCGCCAAAGTTAGTTCGTAGGCTTTCTCGTCGAGAGCCCTGACAGTATCCAGCAGCTTTTGCGCTTCCTCTGGTTTGAGGAATCGGGTCCGGGCGTTATTTATTCTCCCCACTTCGATCGCTCGGGTAGGGCTTTCAGTCTCGACGATGCCTCTTTTCCTGGCGTGATTCCAGACGAGGCGAAATATGGCTAGAGAAAGTTGGGCTGTTCGCAGGGTGCGCCCTTTGTCCAGGATGGCGAGTTTGATCTGTTCGATGTCATCCGGAGTGACGGACCGCATGGGCTTCCCGTTGAGCTGAGGGGAAATCCATGTCTCAAGGTGTTGCTTTTCGCTTTTGATCGTTGTGGGCTTTTTCCGGGTACGGGCTTCCGGGAGGTAACGATTGTTGAAATAGTCCTCAAAGGACGTGTCCTTGCGTTTCTCGGAAAGGACTGCTTCGCGTGATCGTTGATTCTCTTCTTGGGGGCCGGTGGGGCCGAGTCCATTCTTTGCGTTTTCAAGATACAATTGTTTTTTTAAGTAGGCATTACTTTCAGACCAGCCTTCAGACTCCCAGCCAAGCAGGCCTTCGTACTGCTTCCCATTAAACATGAATCGGTAGCCGAAATTGCGATCAAATCGCACGCCATGTTTGCGTGTGCTATGCTGTTGCCACCTGACTCCGGTAAATTTTTTCGAGTTGATCCATTTCCTGCTCATTCCGGCCTCCTGGGAGACCTTGACGCTGCCACAAAATTGCCACGAAATCACCACAAAATTTCGTGGCAAACAAAGTGAACTCCAGTGAGCTCCTGTGAAGTTTGTGGCATATAACTTATTGGCAATATTTGATTAAAATGATTTCAAGTGAACTTCAGTGAACCCTTAAATAGAGACTCAAAATCCGCCGGTAGCGATACTGTGAGGGTTCGAGTCCCTCCCCTGGTACCAGAATGAAATGAGGGCGTTAGAGGTTGTGCCTCTAGCGCCCTTTTTGTTTTGTCGGCGGAAGAGCGGGATCGCTCGCGGGGAGCTGTCGGGAGTTAGTCCTTGGCGGCGGCGAGGCAGGCCGTTTGGAGCCTTTCTTTTATGTATTGCACCACATCGTCGTCGGCTTCGTAGAGGTCGAAGCATTTGGCGTCTTCGCCCAGGAGGCCGCCGGGGACTTCATCACCCAGGTCCTTGGGGTCGTCCACCAGGTCGTTGTAGAAGCAGATCGACAGCCAGCGGTCGGCGGGGTCGTCGTCGATGACGTCGACCATGGCGAACAGGTTGCGCCTGGTTTGGTTCTCATGGGCGGCGCGCAGGGAGAAGGTGATGCCGGGGCGGGGCACGAAGTCGAGCCGGATGCCGCCCAGCCCTTCGAGGTGCGCTTTGAGGGCCGTGAAACAGTTCTTGGTGTTGTTGGGGTCCGTTGTCCATGAGTCGAGGAAGGCGGCCAGTTTGTCGGCGAGCAGGGTGTCCATGGGGGAGGTCTCCTTGGGATGCGTTGCTTCGGTTGCGGGGCAAGGGGGCTTGTCGGCCGACTTCGGACAGTCTCGGCCGTACGTGTCCCCCAAAGGGGCCGAACAGGGAGTGCCTCCCGTGCCTATACGTGCTGAACGCCAGGCCTTCAAGGGGAAGGTGGGGCGGAATATCCGTCTCGCGCGGAAAGTCGTGGAAGCCAAGCGGCCAGACTCCGGAAGGGTGCTCTGTGCGGAAATCCGCGCAGAGGTGCGACCAGCCGCATGTTTTTGAGCTTGGTCGCGGACTCTTTCCAGGCCCCAGTGAACAGTGTTGGAGGCCCCCTAGAATCGTTCGAAATCGGAGTCGTCTCGGCGTGGGGGGGCATTGGGACTTCCATCCCCAGCACCATGGAGCCGTCGGCCCCCAGGAGAATCCCAGTGCATTCAGGGTTGGTCCTCTTGAACCGGCGCAGTTTTTCCTGCCAGATTTTACCCACGGCACCGTCAGGGGCGACGTTGCTCTTGGACGGCTGGTCCTTGTCGAAATAGCTGGTGGTGATCTCGTTGACCTTCTGTGCGTCCGGGTTCAGGGCGAAACGCAGGCAGTTGCTTCTGAGGGCGTCCATGAATTGAACAATGTTGATGGAGGCCTGGGATAGGCTGAGCTTCATGGAGTTGGAGAAGGAGCGGTGGGAGGAGTCATTGACCTTGGCTGCCACGAATCCGAAAATCACTCCCTCGGTCAGGAGGAACGAAACAGTGATAGCGCCGAGTACTTTTGTTCTGAGATTGAGTTTCCTCGGGGTCTTTCCCTGTCAGGGGGCAAGCGTGAAAAAGGATAGTCGCCGTCCTTCGTGTCTAACTGCATGGACGTGTGGTCGCAATTTGTGTGCCTTTCGGCCCATGCGAAACGAGCAGGACCGCCTTCACTGGCTCCGATTTGTTTATTCCATCCCGGACGTAGTGTGAAGTTGTGCGATGCCGTGGTCGCCCCCCTCGACAGGGAATTTCATGCGATCTCGTGTTTGTTCAATATTTAGGGATGGAATCCAGTCTGTTGGAAAAGAGCAAAGTGTCGCCCCTGCAAAGGGTCAGGGTGATTTTGGAATACCTTTCCGAGAACGGGCAGGGGCGGAAATGGCCGCGTCTTTTGGCAATTAAGTATTGCAGGTATTTTCCCCAAAAGGTAACTTAGCCCCAACTAGCCGTAACCATGGCTCGGCTTCAGCGTGGAACCGGGGGGAGCGGCCCAAGTATTCGAGTAGGAGTTTGGTATGCGAAAAATTCTGATTCCCGCCCTTCTTGCCTGTTGCATCGCATTGTTTTCCGTGCCCGCCTTCGCGGAAGGCCCGGTCAAGACCCTGCCCGGCGATATCACCCTGGTTCAGGCTCAAGCCATTCTCAAGGCCGCGTTGAAAAAGGCCGTAGAGATCAAGGTCCCCGTGAATATCGCCATCGTGGACGCCGGGGGCAACCTCAAGGCCTTCTACCGCCAGGAAGACGCCTTCCTCGGCAGCATCGACATTTCGATCAAGAAGGCCGTCACGGCCCGTTACTTCAACATGACCACCCGCGCCCTGGGCGCCGCGTCCGTGCCCGGCCAGCCCCTGTACGGCATCGAGGCCAGCAATGACGGTCTGATCCTGTTTGCCGGCGGCGTGCTGCTCGTGGACAAGAACGACGTCATCATCGGCGCCATTGGCGTGTCCGGCGGCACCGTGGACGAGGATGAGAGCGTAGCCATGGCCGGAGCCGCCGTCATCAAGTAGCGTTTTTTTTCACATTGTCCGAATTATAGGTCGGCCCGACCCGGAGGTATTCCCGGGCCGGGCCGTGTTGTTGGCGCGGCCTTCTTCCTGGCGGGTGTTGACATGCATGCAACTGTGTTGCAAAGTGTAATTTGTTTGCTTGATTCGAACACTGCAACATTGCGACCCAGGGAGGTTGTCATGGCGGTTTCTCATTTGATGAAAAAGGTGTTTTTGGCCGCGCTCGGGCTGGTCCTGGCCTGGGGCGGGCCCGCGCTGGCGCAGGGCAAGGTGCGGGCATTCGTGTCCATTCTGCCGCAGCAATATTTCGTGGAGCGCATCGGCGGGGATCTGGTGGATGTGAGCGTGCTGGTTCTGCCCGGGGCCAATCCGCACATGTACGAACCCAGCCCCCGACAGATGACCGCCCTGGCCCAGGCACAGGTCTATTTCGCCATCGGCGTCAACCTGGAGGACACCTGGTTGCCCAAGCTGGCAGACGCCAATCGCGACATGCTCGTGGTCCGCACCCAGGAGGGCGTGGAGAAATTTCCCATGGCCGCCCATCATCATGACGGGGAGGGCCTGCATGAGGAGCACGAGCACGAAGCCGAGCACGAAGGGATGCACGGGGAGCACGATCACGGCATCCTCGATCCGCACATTTGGCTCGACCCCGTGCGCGTGAAGACCATCGCGCGGAACACCTGCACGGGGCTGGTTCAGGTCGATCCGGCCCACCATGCCGTCTACGAGGCCAACCTGGCTGCATTTCTCAAGGACCTGGACGGGTTGAACGCCTCCATCGCCAAGACCTTGGCGGGCCTTCCGGCGAACAAGCGGACCTTCATGGTCTTCCATCCATCCTGGGGCTATTTCGCCAAGCGTTACAGCCTGAACCAGGTGGCCATCGAAGCGGGCGGCAGTGAACCGAGCCCCAGACATCTGGCCGAGATCGTCGAGCACGGCCGTGAACTGGGCGTGTCCGTGGTCTTTGTCCAACCCCAGTTCTCCCAGCGCAGCGCCGACGTCATCGCCGCGGAGCTGCACGCCAAGGTGGTGCCCCTTGATCCTCTGGCGGCGGACTGGCGGGATAACCTGCTGCACGCGGCCGACGCCTTTGACCAGGCGCTCCGCTAACCCGATCCTTTGGAGATGGACATGACGCTGCACGATACGGCCGGAGCCGCCCGGGAATTCCTGGAGCAGACCGGCCTCGAACCGACCCTCAACCGCATTCTGGTCCTGTCCGCCGTGGTCGCGCACCACCGGCCTGTGACCGCCGGGGAGGTGCACGCCGAGGTCCTGCGTGAGCATAAGCTCAACCGGGTCACGGTCTACCGCATCCTCGACCTGTTGGCCGAGAAGGGCGCGATCAATCGCTTCAACTCGGGCGAACGCGCCCAGCATTACTGCGTGGGCCGGAATCACAGCCACTTCCATTGCACCGCCTGCGGCCGCGTCCGGTGCATCGCCAACGAAGACCTGCACTTCGACGAATCCGCCGTGGCCGACGCCCTCAATCTGGCCGTCAGCCATGTGGACCTTCACCTTGAGGGTCTCTGCCCCGACTGCGCCCGCGCAGCGGGGTAGGCGTGGGGCAGACGTCTCCGACGGCCGGGGGAAGGGGAGGAAAAACCTTTGAAAAGGGGCATTCCTCCCCTTCCCCCGGACCCCCATCCCTTCCTTTTCCTAAACTCTTTGTCGCCGCTTCGCGGGCGGGGCATGTAAAAAGCCTTTGGCCAGGAATGAGCCGAAGGCTTTTTACCTTTTGAAGGTGGTCTTCACGTCGGCACCGGATGGCGGCTTTCGCAGCCGCACGGAGTCCGGCTGGCGAGGATGGCGTGCCCATGTCTTTTGGGGCGGGCGTTTTGCCGTGGCGCACTGCGTCCGTGTTCTGAGGAGGCGGCCCGATGGAGACTGGGCGGATGCGCTGCAACCGGAAGCCGCGCTCAAAAAAAGAAAGGCTCCATGGCGGTGATTGGAGCCTTTCGGGGGGAGTCCCCGGCGGGGATTGCCGGGAAAACAATTGTTGTCATTGACCTGTGTGCATAGGCTCACACTTCGTCGGCAAATACAATAGGGGAACTTCCTGTTGTTGGCCCGCTGTTGTGGGAGAATTTCCCGTTCGGCAAAAAAAACCGCCCGGCAGGGCCGGGCGGCGTGAAATGGCGGGATGCCGCGGCGGGTTGCCGGGCCGTTATTCGCCGAGGAGTTTGCGGGCGATGCTCAGGTCGTAAAGGGCCAGGGGATTGCGGTCGGTGTTTTTCTCGCGGAACATGGCCGCAGCCGCCTCGATGGCTCCGTAAGCGACCCAGGGATGCTTTTCCCAGATGACCGGTTCGTCTGGGTTGTACAGGCGGAATTCAATTTCCCCCTCATTTTCGCGCACATACATGCGCACCTCGGGGTGTTGCAGGGAAGGGGTGTAGTAGACGCCGCGTTCATCTTTCATGGCGTATTCTCCTAGGCTTGGAAGTTGAAGCGGACCGTATCGCCCATGTCGTAGACCTTGACGTTCATGGCGCCGAGCAGGACGCGCAGGGGCCTGCCGAAGAGGAAGTCGTTCAGCTCTGGGGCCATGCCCGATTTTTCCGGGATCAGCCGGCGCAGCTCCATGTCGTAGACGACCATCTCCTTGAGCGTCTCGCCTGCCTCGCGGTCGCCATCGCGGGCCGCCTGGACCAGCTCTTCCATGCGTGCCGGGTCGCAGCGGCGGTCGTGCTCGGCCATGAGCTCAAGCAGGGGGTGTCCCTCGGGCAAGAGGTCGGCGCGGGTCAGTCTGTCCTTTTCGTACATGGCCTGAAGCGGGCCGGTGTCCGCGCAGAACAGGATCTCGCATTCGGCGGGCCGAGTGGCGTAGACCGCGCAGAGATTGCTCTCGGGACTCAGGTAGATGCAGGTCCAGGCGCCGTCGCGGCCTTTGATCTTGAGCATCTCCGCCGTGAGCGGCACGACCGTGCCCGCGGGCTGATCGTAAACCCATTCCCCGGCGCGCAGGGTGACGATGTCGGCCAGGGGGATGGTGCCGTCCTGGATGAGCGGAAGGTCCTGTGTGTGGAGGGCCGGGCCGCCCTTGCGGCAACACTGCCCGCAACGGCTGCATTGCGGCTCGTTAGTGGTTGGAATTTGCAAGTTTGTGTTGCTCCTTATACCCTTTTGCGGTAACGCTTATGGCGGTCCATATCCTGTGCCAAGGGTCCGATACTCCGGCTCGGCCGCGAAGGCAAGGCCGGGAGTGCCGGACAGACCCCGCACCGCAGTGTGCTTGAAGCTGCAAATTGAGGATTGACAATGGGTTCTTGGATATTTCGGTTGACAGAAAACTGAACCGTCCAGTACATTGACAGCCCTGCATACCTTGTGAATATTGGCGCAATTGCCGTTATTCCAGGTATTTACGTTACGTAGGTAAGGCGTCTTGGCTCCGCGTGATTTTTTTCACCATTCACCGGCCCGGGCGCAAAAAAATGGTTGATGGCAACATCTTAATCAAACAATGGAGGTTAAGGGAATGGCGAAACACAAAACTCCTATGTTGGATCAGCTGGAGACCGGCCCGTGGCCCAGCTTCGTATCCGACATCAAACAGGAGGCTGACGCTCGAGCCAAGAACGAGAAGGGTCTGGATTACCAGATTCCCGTCGATTGCCCCGAAGATCTGCTGGGTGTCCTGGAAATGTCCTACGAGGACGGCGAAACCCACTGGAAGCACGGCGGCATCGTCGGCGTTTTCGGTTACGGCGGCGGCGTCATCGGCCGTTACTGTGACCAGCCGGAGAAGTTCCCCGGCGTGGCGCACTTCCACACCGTGCGCGTGGCTCAGCCCAACGGCAAGTGGTACAACACCGAGTTGCTGCGCAACCTGATCAAGATTTGGGAGCTTCGTGGTTCCGGTCTGACCAACATGCACGGCGCCACCGGCGACATCGTGTTCCTGGGCACCACCACCCCGCAGCTTGAGGAAATTTTCTGGGAACTGACTCACGACCTGGAAATCGACCTTGGCGGCTCCGGCTCCAACCTGCGTACCCCCGCCACCTGCCTCGGCATGTCCCGCTGCGAGTACGCTTGTTACGATACGCAGGAGCTGTGCTACAACCTGACCCAGGAATACCAGGACGAGCTCCATCGCCCGGCGTTCCCCTACAAGTTCAAGTTCAAGTTCGACGGTTGCCCCAACGGTTGCGTGGCCGCCATCGCCCGTTCCGACCTTTCCTTCATCGGTACCTGGAAAGACCAGATCAAGGTTGACCAGGAAGCCGTGGCCGCCTACGTCGGCGGCGAGATCGCTCCCAACGCCGGTGCCCACGCGGGCCGCGACTGGGGTGCGTTCGACATCCAGAAGGAAGTCGTGGACCTGTGTCCTTCCAAGTGCATCACCTACGCCGACGGCAAACTGACCATCGACGACAAGGAATGCGTCCGCTGCATGCACTGCATCAACACCATGCCTCGCGCGCTGAAGGTCGGCGACGAGCGCGGTTGTTCTGTCCTGTGCGGCGCCAAGGCCCCCATCCTCGACGGTCCCCAGATGGGCTCTCTCCTGGTTCCCTTCATGGAAGTGAACAAGGAAGACGACTACCAGTCCATTAAGGATCTCATCGAGAACATCTGGGATTGGTGGATGGAAGAAGGCAAGAACCGTGAGCGCATCGGTGAGACCATGAAGCGTCTCGGCATGTCCGCTCTGATCGATGCCGCCGGCGTGCCCGTCGATCCCCGTCAGGTTCAGGAGCCTCGTCACAACCCCTACATCTTCTGGAAAGCCGAAGATGTCGAAGGTGGTTGGGATCGCGACATCAACGATTTCCGCAAGCGTCACCAGCGCTAAAAAGAGGAGTGTATCGATATGGCTTTTATTTCTTCTGGGTACAATCCCGCTAAACCGATGGAAGGTCGGATTTCCGACATCGGTCCTCGTCACTTCGGCGAGTACCTGCCCCCGGTTATCAAAGAAAACTTTGGTAAATGGGACTACCATGAGATCATCGAGCCCGGCATCCTGCTGCACGTGGCCCAGTCCGGCGACAAGACCTATACGGTCCGCGCCGGTACCGCCCGCCTGATGTCGGTCACCCACATCGGTGAAATCTGCGACATCGCCGACAAGTTCTCCGGCGGCTACGTCCGTTTCACCACTCGTAACAACCTCGAATTCCAGGTCGAGACCGAAGAGGCCGCCAAGGAACTGAAGTCCTTCCTGAACGACCAGAAGTTCCCCGGCGGAGCGCACAAGTTCCCGGTCGGCGGCACCGGCGCCGGTGTGACGAACATCGTCCACACCCAGGGGTGGGTCCACTGCCACACCCCGGCCACCGACGCCTCCGGTACCGTCAAGGCCACCATGGACGTCGTTTTCGATGACTTCCAGAGCATGAAGCTGCCCGCTCCGGTGCGCATCTCCATGGCCTGCTGCCTGAACATGTGCGGCGCCGTGCACTGCTCCGACATCGCCATCCTGGGCATCCACCGCAAGCCGCCGCTGCTGGACCACAAGTATCTCGACAACCTGTGCGAGATTCCCCTGGCCGTGGCCGCCTGCCCCACCGGCGCAGTGCGCCCGTCCAAGATCGAGATCGACGGCGAGACCTACAAGACCGTTGCGGTCAAGCAGGAACGCTGCATGTTCTGCGGCAACTGCTACACCATGTGCCCCTCCATGCCCCTGGCGGACAAGGACGGCGACGGTATCGCCCTGATGGTTGGCGGCAAGATCTCCAACCGCATCACCAAGCCGGCCTTCTCCAAGGTCGTGGTCCCCTTCATCCCCAACGAGCCGCCTCGCTGGCCCACGATGACCAAGGTGATCAAGAAGATCCTCGACACCTACGCCGCGGATGCCAACAAGTACGAACGCCTGGGCGACTGGGCCAACCGCATCGGTTGGGAACGTTTCTTCGAGAAATGTGAGCTGCCCTTCTCCGAGCACCTGATCGATGACTTCCGTGATCCGGCGTACTACACTTGGCGCCAGACCACGCAGTTCAAGTGGTAGAATAATGATAAACCGGGGCGCGGCCTGGCCGCGCCCCGGTCTAAACAAAGGAGGCCGTCATGGCACTCGATCCTGAAGCCGGCAAGGCTGAAATCCTTAAATTCTGCGAAGAGAAGTCTAACACCAAGACGAAATTCTACTTCAATGATTTCACTAAGCTTTTCCCCGACGAGAAAAGCCGCGCTGTCAAAAAACTCCTGACCGAGCTGGTTCAGGAAGAAAAAATGGTGTTCTGGTCCTCCGGGTCCACCACCATGTACGGTCTGGCCGGTGTCGGCAAGCAGGCCGCTTCCGAGGGCGAAGGCTAGTCCTTCGTTTCTTTTGGTTTTCAAGCCTTGCCCTCGTCTCCAGGATGACGGGCAAGGCTTTCTTGGTTACAAGGACCTGTGCGCAACGTGGCGAATCCTATCCCCCGTATACTCCTGGCCGGACTGTCCGGCGGCACCGGCAAGACCATCGTCTCTCTGGCGTTGGTCCGCGCTTTCACGCGTCGCGGCCGGACCGTGGCCCCGTTCAAAAAGGGCCCGGATTACATCGACGCCCAGTGGCTCGGCTTGGCCGCGGACCGGTCATGCTCGAACCTTGACCCGTTTTTCCATTCCAGAGACGTCATCCGTTCCGTGTTCTTCCATAAGTCCCGGGGCGCGGACGTCAGTCTCATTGAAGGCAACCGGGGGTTGTTTGACGGCATGGACGAGTGGGGCTCCTGTTCCAGCGCCGAACTGGCCCGTATGCTCGACGCGCCGGTGGCCCTGGTCATCGACTGCACCAAGATGACCCGCACTGTGGCCGCCATCGTCCAAGGGTGCGCCGGATTCGAGCCCGGCCTGAACCTGGCGGGCGTCATCCTCAACCGCACGGCGGGCGAACGGCATCGCGCCGTGCTGCGCCGCTCCATGGAAACTTACAGCGATGTGCCCGTGCTCGGCATGCTCCCCAAGATGGGCCGGAATCCCATCCCCGAGCGGCACATGGGGCTCATGTCCGATCAGGAATACGACGGGGCCGCCCATCTGGACGCCTTGGCCGATCTGGCCGAGGATTGGCTGGACCTGGACGGGCTTCTGGCGGCGGCGGACGCGGCTCCGGAGTTCGGCCCCGAGCCCGGCCCGATCTTCCCCGGCTCGGCGGTCCCCAAGGCCGCGCGCATCGGCTACGTCCGCGATGCGGCCCTGTGGTTCTATTATCCCGAGAACCTGGAGGCCCTGGAGCACGCCGGGGCCGAACTGGTCCGGTTGAGCTTGCTGGACGGCGAACCCTGGCCCGAGATTGACGGGTTGTACCTGGGCGGCGGATTCCCCGAGGTTTTTGCCGAGCGCATCGCGGCCAACCAGCCTGCGCTCCGGTACCTTCGCTCCCTGGCCGAGGCGGGCATGCCCATCTACGCCGAGTGCGGCGGGTTCATGGTCCTGTGCGACGCCTTGGAGATCGACGGGCGAACCCACGCCATGGCGGGCGTCTTTCCCCTGACCACCACCTTCTGCCCCCGTCCCCAGGGGCTTGGCTACACCGAGGCCGAGGTGGTCGAGGACACGGTTTTCTTTCCCCGGGGCGAGCGCGTTCTGGGACACGAGTTTCATTACTCCATGTGCGTATCCGATGGCGCGGCGGAGCTGCGCCACGGGCTGCGTATGCTGCGCGGCCAGGGGAGCGCATTGGGCCGGGACGGCTTTCTGCATAAAAATACCTGGGCCGGGTACAATCACATCCACGCCCTGGCCGCGCCCGGCTGGGCCGAGCGGTTCGTGGCCGCCGCGGCCGCCCGGCGACGGGGCGGGGCGCGGTAAATTTCTTGTTCGGCACGGTCTTTCGTGAGACACTGCCGGTACACAATCACCCACTCCTACAAGCGAGTATTATAATCATGAGCATACCGTTCATTGACCTGAAAACGCAGTACAGACAGATTGAAGATCAGATTAAAAACAATATCGAGGGCGTGCTGGAACACGGCGCCTACGTCATGGGTCCGGAGATCGGCGAACTCGAGACCACCCTGGCCAAGTACACCGGGGTGTCCCACGCCGTGAGCTGCTCCTCGGGTACCGACGCCCTGCTCATGGCCCTCATGGCCCTGGGCGTGGGGCCGGGCGACGCGGTCTTCACCACGCCGTTCACCTTCATCGCCACGGCCGAGGTGGTCGCCCTGCTCGGCGCGACCCCGATTTTCGTGGACATTGATCCCGTGACCTTCAACATCGACGCCGACGACCTGCGGCGCAAGATCCGCGACGTCAAGGAAAACCGCACGGACCTCAAGGCCCGGGGCGTCATCACCGTGGACCTCTTCGGCCAGCCCGCCGACTACGACGCCATTGAGCCCCTGGTCCACAATTCCGGCCTGTTCCTGGTGGTGGACGCGGCCCAGTCCTTCGGGGCGACGTACAAAGGGCGGTCCGTATGCTCCCTGGGCGACCTGGCCTGCACCTCCTTCTTCCCGGCCAAACCGCTCGGCTGCTACGGTGACGGCGGCATGGTCTTCGCCCGCAACGAGGCGCTGCACAAGCTGTTGGTCTCCATCCGCGTGCACGGCATGGGCAAGGACCGCTACGACAACGACCGGTTGGGCCTGACCGCCCGCATGGACTCCATGCAGGCTGCCGTGCTCCTGGCCAAGTTCGGGATTTTCCCCGGCGAAATCGAGAAGCGTCAGGAAGTGGCCGCCCGTTATGCCGAACTGCTGTCCGAAGTGGACGGCCTGACGCCGCCGTCCGTGCCCGAGGGCAACGTTTCGGTCTGGGCGCAGTACTGCGTCCTGGCCCGGGACACCGAGCAGCGTACCGAAGTCATGGAACGGCTGGCCGAGGCGTCCATCCCGTCGGGCATTTACTATCCCAAGCCGCTGCATCTCCAGAAGGCGTTCGCCTACCTCGGCTACAAGCTCGGCGATTTCCCGGTGTCCGAGGACGCTGCCTCGCGCATCTTCGCTTTGCCCATGCATCCCTACCTGACCGCCGAGGATCAGGAAACCATCGTCAAGGCCCTCAAGGGATAGGGGAGCGCATGGCCTGGCTGACCTGGACGGGGATGGTGCGGGTGCTCAAACCCGTTGCCGCCGGCATGGCCCTGGCCTATTTGGTCACGGGCTTCGTGGACGGACCTCCGCCTGTGAGCTTCAGCCGGGAGAGCCTGCATTCCGCCAAGCAAACGGAGATTCTGGAACCCCAGGGCGACCTGGTCATCGAGCGGAACATCCTCAAGCTCGGCTCGCTGCTGACCTTCCGGGTCGAAGACCCGGCCCTGGTGCGGCAGCAACGGGAAATGGCGGGTGAGCCCGGCATGTTCTTCGATCCCGGGTTTCAAGGACCCGAGGTCAAGGGCATGGTGTCCGGCTCGCCCGAGTTCCTGCCGTAGACCCGGGACGAAGCGGGGCCTGCGGCGGCCGATTTGCCAGCCGGACCGCGCTCTGGTAATGGGAACCCCCCAAACGACATCACGCCGGGTGCGGCCCGGCACAAAGGAGTACAGTCATGATCAAGATGGAAACCAGCATGGGCGATATCGTCATCGAACTCGATTTCGATAAGGCCCCTAAGACCGCAGCCAACTTCCAGCAGTACGTGGAGGAAGGTTTCTACGACGGCCTGATTTTCCACCGCGTCATCTCCAACTTCATGGTTCAGGGCGGCGGCATGGACAAGGACATGAAGGAAAAGGCGACCCGCGCGCCCATTAAGAACGAGGCCAACAACGGCCTGACCAACGACAAATACACTCTGGCCATGGCCCGGACCATGGATCCTCATTCCGCCTCGTCCCAGTTCTTCATCAACGTCAAGGACAACGGCTTCCTGAACTTCTCCTCCGAAACCCCCCAGGGTTGGGGCTATGCCGTGTTCGGCAAGGTTGTGGAAGGCCAGGACACCGTGGACAAGATCAAGGATGTGGACACCGGCCGTCATGGCTTCCATGACGACGTGCCGCTGGAGCCCGTGGTCATCACCAAGGCGACCGTGGTCGAATAACGGCCCGTGTCGGCAAAGCCCGCCGCGGCGGGCCATCAACGCCGCTCGTGGGGCCGTTCCCTTTGAGGCCACACGACACTCCGCAAGTCAGAAGAGGCGCACCATGGTAGATGGTGCGCCTCTTTTTTTATACTGCGGATCGGGCTGTCCGGTTTTCCCCGGACCGGTCGCTACACGAACAGGTTGAGGCCGGTGTAGGACTTGGAGGCGTTCTGACTGAAGGCCAGGAGTCCGCCGCCGTCGAACCAGCTTGAGGGATTGGTGTTGTCCGCGTACCACCAGGCAAGGGTCTGCTGCTTCAGATCGACCATCTTCTGGCTCTGGGAGAGCTGGGTGGAGGCCGTGGCAGTCAGCTTGCCCAACTGGATGATGTCATAAAATTCCTGGACCTTGTTCGGGTTGTCCTCAAAATATTTGTTGATCACGTCGGCGTCCTTGGTGTCTGCCGGGACCGTGACTTTGCCTGTCTTCGGGTCGTAGGTCATGGCGAACTCGGAGGACACGTCCACGCCGAGCTTCTTCAGGTCGGCCATGACCGAGGCGTCCCATTTGTCGCCCAGGCTCTTGCGGTAGTCCTCCACCTCCTGGAACGAAAGTTTGTTGTCGTCCCCCTTGGGTATCTGGTCCAGAAGGGCGGATATTTCCGAGGCAAGCCCGGTGTTTTTATTGCTTTCTTTGGACTTCGCGTCCAGCGCCTCGGCTTGTTGGTGGAGCTGTGTTTCCTCCATTGAGGCGCGGAGCAGAGTATAGGTGTTGGCGATAAGATCCGATCCTATGGTCATTGACATGGACATACTCCCGCTGTTGCCGTTTCCTGGGGGAATGATTTTCCCCTCTACGGTTCTCAGCACAAGGCGTGCCAGACGGGAACGGCGCGGTCCCGAGCATCGGAACCGCGCCGGAACGCGTGCGTGGCGGGGAGCGTGGCTTAGCCGCCGAGATAGGCCCGCTTGACCTCCGGGTCGTCCATGAGGTCGGCGGACGAACCTTGGGCCACGATTTCGCCGGTGTCGATGACATAGCCTCGGTGGGCGAATTTGAGCGCCAGGTTGGCGTTCTGCTCGATGAGCAGGATGGTCATGCCTTCCTCGTTGAGTTCCTTGAGGGTCCGGAACATGTCGTACATGAGCAGGGGCGCCAGGCCCATGGACGGCTCGTCGAGCATGATCACCCGGCAGCCGGACATGAGCGCGCGGCCCACGGCGAGCATCTGTTGTTCGCCGCCGGACAAGGATTCGGAGCGTTGTTTTTTGCGCTCGTCCAGGCGCGGGAACAGGGTGTAGACGCGCTTGTAGTCGCGGTCTATCTCCCCTTGCCCGTCCTTGCGCGAGTAGGTGGCCAGCTTGAGGTTCTCCTCGACGGTCAGGTTGCCGAAGATGTGCCTCCCCTCGGGGACCAGCGCCATGTGCAGGTCCGCGACCACCTTGTCCGCTGGCATCCCCAGGATGGACGTGCCCCTGAAGCGGATGTCGCCCTGGATGACCTTGGGGGCCTCGGGTGGCGGCAGTTGGGCGATGGACATGAGCGTGGT
Organism: Desulfovibrio sp. Huiquan2017; assembly: GCF_017351175.1. Classification (NCBI taxonomy): domain Bacteria; kingdom Pseudomonadati; phylum Thermodesulfobacteriota; class Desulfovibrionia; order Desulfovibrionales; family Desulfovibrionaceae; genus Desulfovibrio; species Desulfovibrio sp. Huiquan2017. Next base: position 72,325 of record NZ_JAFMPN010000008.1, read on the forward strand.
GGACTTGCCCGCGCCGTTGGCGCCGATGAGGGTGACGATTTCTCCCTCGCCCACGGTGAAGGAGATGCCGTGCAGGGCTTCGATGTTGCCGTATTTGACGTAGAGGTTTTCGACTTCGAGTAAGGGAGTGGTCATATGTTGTCGTCTCCAAGATAGGCCTTGATGACGGCCGGGTTGCTCTGGATGTCTTCGGGGGTGCCCTCGGCGATGGTTGAGCCGAAGTCGATGACCTTGATCCACTGGCACAGGGACGTGACGACCTTCATCTGATGCTCGATCATGAAGATGGTGATGTCGAAGTGCTCGTGGATCCAGCGGACCAGGGTGATCAGATCCTCCACGTCCTTGGAGTTCAGCCCTGCCGCGGGCTCATCGAGGAGCAGGAGCTTGGGCCGGATGGACATGGCTCGGGCTATCTCCACGCGGCGTTGCAGCCCGTAGGGCAGGTTCTTGGGGAACTCCATGGCCACGTCGGTCAGGGACATGGCCTCCAGGAGGTCTTCGGCGATCTCCAGGATGCGCGCTTCGCGCTTGTGGTATTTTTTGCCGCGTATCACGGAATCCCAGACCGAATACCCGAGGCGGTAGTGCTGGGCGATGCGAATGTTGTCCAACACGGTCATGTCGTGCCACAGGCGGATGTTCTGGAAGGTCCGGGCGATGCCCATGGAGGTGACCTGGTGCGGCTTGAGCCCCTTGGTGGGCTTGCCGCCGAAGGTGATGGCCCCTTCGGTGGGCTGGTAGAAACCGGAGATGAGGTTGAAGATGGTGGTCTTGCCTGCGCCGTTGGGGCCGATGAGGCCCATCAGTTCGCCGCCCTGCATGTCCACGGAGAACTCGGAGACCGCCTGAAGGCCGCCGAACCGCTGGGTGAGGCTGTCTATTTTAAGCAGTGACATGAACAGCCCCCTATTTGAACGTGTAGTATTTCTTGAGTTTCGGGAACACGTCCGACAACTCCTTGTTGCCCATGATGCCCTCGGGCCTGAACTGCATGATCAGGACCAGGAGCAGGGGAATCATGACCCACTTGATGACGCCCGCCGATGGTTCCCAATCCGGGAAGACAAAGGTGGCCGGGGCCATCAGGAAATCGATGAGCGCCTGGGAGCGCAGGATTTCGAGCAGGAAGGTGAAGACCACCGCCGAAATGATCGCGCCCGACAGGGAGCCCATGCCGCCCAGGTAGACCATGACCATGGCCTCGGTGGACTTGAGGATGTTGAAGGACTGCGGGTTGACGTAGCCGATGACGTGGGCGAACAGACCGCCCGCGCATCCGGCCAGACCCGCCGAGATCATGAAGTTTACGGTTTTGATCTTGTTGGTGTTCACCGACATGATCTCGGCCGCGGTCTCGTCCTGGCACACGGCGTTGACGCCCTTGCCATAGGTCGAGGTGATGAACCGGCGGATGACCCAGACGTCGAAGGCCGTGAACAGGATCACGTAGAGCAGGACCCAGGGGAAATCGTTGTCCCCGGCCAGCCAGGACGGGGTGCTGTCCACCATGGCCCAGACCGTGTCTTTCATGCCCTGGAAGCCGCGCGAGCCGCCGACGAAGTCCATGTTCTCGATGGCCGAGATGACCATGTAGTTCACGGCGATGGTGATGATGGCCAGATAATCGTCGCGGGTTTTGAACGAGGGCAGGGCCACCAGGATGGAGGATACGGCCGCGACGGCACCGCCCAGCAGGATGATGACCGGGAAGACGAAGTAGGAGGCCGCCGCGGGCAGCAGGGGGTCGCCGAATTTGTCGCCGAAGCAGAGCACGGACAGGATCGAGGCCACGTAGGCGCCCACGCACATGAAGGCTGCGTGGCCGCAGGTGAACTCGCCCATGTTGCCGTTCACCAGGTTCAGCGAGGTGGACATCATGATGTTGATGCCCCCGAACATGATGACCGCCTGGATGTAGTTGTCGAGAATGCGGTATTGGGCCAGGACCAGCAGGGCCACGGCCAGGAATGCCATGAGGATGTTGAAGGTGTATTTCTGCATGCGTCTTGCCCGCCTAGATCTTGGTGGACTGCGGCATGCCGAACAGTCCTGTCGGTTTCATCCAGAGAATGATCAGCAGGATGGTGAAGGCGAACAGGTCCCGGTAGGTGGACGGGAACACGGTGACCACGCCGACTTCGATGAAGCCGAGCAGGAATCCGCCGTAGAATGCGCCCCGGATGTCGCCGATGCCGCCGACAACGGCCGCGATGAACGCCTTCCAGCCGATGATCATGCCCATGAACGGTTCGAGCACGGGGTAGGACATGGCGAAGAGCAGTCCGGCCAGGCCCGCGAAACCGGAGCCCAGGATGAAGGTGAAGACGATGATCTGGTCGATGGGGATGCCCATGAGCGGGATGGCGAACTTGTCGTAGGAGATACCGCGCATGGCCATGCCGATCTTGGTCTTGGTGACGATGAAATTGAGGATGACGAAGACGGCCACGGCCGCGACGATGACGATGACCTTCAGGTTGGTCACGGTCACGCCGCCCATGTTCCAGATGGTCTTGTGGACCAGCTCGGGGAACTTCAACCGGCTGGCGCCGAGCACGGCCAGGTTGGAGTATTCGAGGATCAAGCCGCACATGAGGGCCGTGATGACCACGTAGAGGCGGTGCGCCCCCTTGCGGCGCAGGGGCCGGTAGGCGATGCGCTCCAGGGTCACCCCCACGCAGGCGGTCAGGAACATGGTCAGCGGCACGGCGAGCAGGAATGTCGCCATGGGCGACAGCCCGAGCGCCGGGCCGAGCATGAATCCGGCCACGAAAAACGCGATGTATGCGCCGACCATGAAGATGTCGCCATGGGCGAAGTTGATCAGGCGCAGCACGCCGTACACCAGGGTGTAGCCCAACGCGATGAGCGCGTAGAAGCTGCCCCACTGCAGGGCGTTGATGATATTTTGAATGATGAAATCCACGGTAGCCTTCCCTGGGGAAAAAGTCTCGGCTCTTGGGCCAAGGGGCGCCGGATGCCTCGGCGGGGGGATACAAGAGCGGGGGCCGTCGGCCCCCGCTCACCTCAATCGGTGCCGTTGCGCGTCTACGGGCAGACGGACTGCTCGAAGACGAATTCACCCTGGTCGGAGATCTTGACCACGACGGCGCATTTGATCGGGTCGCCCTGTTCGTCGAACTTGGACTTGCCGGTGATGCCGTCGAAGGACTTGATGGAAGCCAGGCCGTCGCGGATGAGCTTGCGCTCCTTGCGCGGGTTGGGGTCCACCTTGCCTGCGTTCTGGATGCCCTGGACGAGCAGGCCGATGGAATCCCAGGTCAGGGCCGCGTAGTCGGCCGGGGTGGAACCGTAGGCCTTCTCATAGCGGTCGATGAAGACCTTGGTGGCGCCGGCGGCGCCTGCCGCGGCGTAGTGGGTGGAGAAGTAGTTGCCGTAGCACTGCTCGCCGCAGAGCTTGATCAGGTCGGGGGTGCCCCAGGCGTCGGAGCCCATGAAGGGACCCTTGTAGCCGAGGTCACGCGCCTGCTGCACGATCAGGGCCACCTGATTGTAGTTGTCGGGTACGAAGATGAAGTCCGGGTTGGCCTTGATGATGGTGGTCAACTGGGCGGAGAAATCCTGGTCCTTGGTGCCGTGGGACTCGAAGGCCACGACCGGGCCGAGGCCCTTCTTTTCCCAGGCGCTCTTGAAGATTTCGGCCAAACCCTTGGAATAGTCGTTGGACACGTCGAAGAGGACGGCGGCCGTCTTGGCGCCGAACTTCTGGGAGGCGAAGTCCGCGGCGACGGGACCCTGGAACGGATCCAGGAAGGCGGCGCGGAAGACCCAGGGGCGATCCTTGGTGGTGTCGGGATTGGTGGACCACGGGGTGATCATCGGGCAACGGTTGTCGTTGCAAGTGCCGCCGGCGGGCACGGCCTGCTTGGAGGAGTTGGGGCCGATGATGGCGACCACGTTCTCCTGCTCGATGAGCTTCAGGGCCGCGTTGACGGCGGATTCGGCCTTGGACTCGTTGTCCATGTAGACGAATTCGAGCTGGTACTTCTTGCCGCCGACCTCAAGGCCGCCGGCGTCGTTGATGTCCTTGAGGTACATCTCGGCGGCTTTCTTGGAGCCGTCGCCGACCTCGGGAATGTCGCCCGTCAGGGGCAGGTTGAAGCCGATTTTGATGGTGTCGGCGGCAAAGGCCGGGACAATCATCAAAAAGCTCAGAACGAACGCCAGAGCCAGCAGGCCCATTTTGTGCAAACTCAGTTTCATTACTCCTCCTCTCATAGGAATTATGGTTGCTGATCGGAACAGTGATGATTCATACACGATATAGGGAGTGAGAGGAAGTGATTTCCAATAGTACAATTTTGCAAATCTCCCGGTATGGTTGGATAAATTGCGTACTTTTAGAATAAATGGGCGCGAAATTTCTCAAAAAGAAATTTTTGGGGGTGCTAAATTTTTCATTAATGTCAGAAAAAGATCGGAGAATCATCCATTGTGTGCCTGCAATCTGGCGAAGAAGGGAAGCGGCGCCGTTTCGGGGGCGCGAAAAAGGCCGGTCCCTGACGGGAACCGGCCTTGCGAAGACGGGATGGAACGGGGGCTGGTCGGCGGTTATTCGGCCTCTTGCCCGGTCTTGGCGTTCTTTTTTCCGTTCCGGCGCAGTTTTTTGGCCTCGGCTTTGGCTTCCTCCTCCTCGCGCAGGGCGCGGCGCAGGACCTTGCCGACCATGGTCTTGGGCAGGTCGTCGCGGAATTCCACTTGGCGCGGGACCTTGTAGTTGGCCAGCTTCTCCCTACAGTAGGAGATGACGTCGCTGCGGGAGAGCCGCTCGCCGTCCTGGACCACCACGTAGGCCTTGACGATTTCGCCGCGCGCCTCGTGGCGGATGCCTACGGACACGGCCTCCTTGATCTTGGGATGGCTGTGCAGGACCTCGTCGATCTCGCGCGGATAGATGTTGTACCCGCCGGAGATGATCAGGTCCTTTTTGCGGTCCACGATGTAGAAGTAGCCTTCCTCGTCCATGGTGGCGATGTCTCCGGTATAGAGCCAGCCGTTGCGGAGCACGTCGGCCGTGGCGTCGGGCCGGTTGTAGTAGCCCTTCATGACCTGCGGGCCTCGGATGACCAGTTCGCCGCGCTTGCCCGGGGGCAGGGGGTCGCCGCCGACCTCCATGTCCACGATCTTGGCATCCGTGTCCGGGAAGGGCAGCCCTATGGAGCCGTCTTTGCTCTTGCCGATCAGCGGGTTGAAGTGGGTCACGGGCGAGGCCTCGGTCAGGCCGTATCCCTCCGTGATGGAGGTGCCGGAGCGCTTGAGGAACTGCTCCATGTACTCCACGGGCATGGGCGCGGACCCGGATACGCAGACTTCGATGGAATTGAGGTCGTACTTGTCGATGTCCTTTTGCTGCAACAGCGAAATGTACAGGGCGGGCGCGCCGGGGAATACCGTGGGGCGGAGTTTGTGGATGCCCTTGAGCACGTCGAGCGGCACGTAGCGCGGAAACGGGGCCAGTGTCGCGCCCAGGCTGGTCGGCCAGGCCAGGCAGGTGGTCAGCCCATATATATGAAAATAGGGCAGGATGCCGAGGAAGGTCTCCCGCTTTTTGCCTAGGGTGAACATCATGGATTGGCACTGCTGCATATTCGCGCCGATGTTGAAATGGGTCAGGATGCACCCTTTGGACACGCCCGTGGTCCCGCCGGTGTATTGCAACAGGGCCATGTCCTCGGGGACCACCCGGTCGTTGGTGAACCGTTCGCGCCCCTTGGTCAGGGCCTTGAAGGGCAGCACGGTCTTGCCGTCATAGGGCACCTTGTGGGTGTGTCCGCCTTTTTTCGCCTGGAGCCAGTAGAGCAGATTCAGGGGAAACTTCAGCCCCTCGCCGATGGTGGTCACAAAGAATTTTTCCACCGGCAGGGAGTCGCGGAGCTTTTCGAGCTTGGGCCAGAGCATGTCCAGGGTGATACAGCAGCGCACTCCGGCGTCATTGAACTGGTGGATGATCTCGGTTTCCATGTACAGGGGATTGGTCATGACCCCCACGGCCCCGGCCCGGAGCACGCCCCAGAAGGCGATGATGGATTGGGGCAGGTTGGGCAGCATCAGCGCCACCCTGTCGCCCTTTCGGATACCCGCCGCGCGGAGGTTGGCCGCCACGATTTCGGTCTGCGTCTTGAGCTTGGCGTAGGTGATCGACCAGTTGCGGAAAACGATGGCCTTGCGTTTGGGCCATTTGTGCGCGGCCCTGTCCAGGAACTTGAACAGGGGGATCTTTTCGTAATCCAGCGTGGGCGGAACATCCGGATCGTAGGATTTGAGCCAGGGGCGGTCGATTTGCTCCATCGGGCGCTTCCTTTAACAAGTTTGGGTGGTGAAAATGTGCGGCGAAGGTATATTAGCCCGGGCGCATGGTCAATATGGCTTGTTTCAAACGATCGGATCGAGTTTTTGACGATTTCCGGCGGGTCTCGCCGGGGCGTCGGGGAAGCTGCCATCGCGGGCGAGGCCCGGGAAAATAAAAGATACTCGTTTCATTTGGTTGGCGGCATGTCCGGTGCTCGTGGTCTTCTTGGCAGACTCCTTGCAACTATGTCGAAATGCCCCTTGGGGGGAAATCCTTGCCTGTCGGCCAACATCGGGGCCCCGTGCGTCCCGATCATTCAATATGTCAATGATCAATCCGGCAGATGGGCAAGGCGGACTTCAAGGCCTCCGGGCGAAGAGAGACGGGCGGGCCTGAGTTGACAGGGGTGGAGCCCATGCCTACAGTGAAAACTTCGGCATACCCGGGTGCCACTCCATGCAGATAAATCATTGATCGAACGAATGACCGAGAAAGTGCATGGTAGAAAACGCTGAAAACGTGGCGACCGGAATGCTTATTACCGAGGGGTGCTACCTCAAACCGAGCAAGAGTACCCGAGTCCTGGCCATCCTGGATGCCCTGTCCCGGGATTCCAGTTTGTCCCAGTACGAATTGGGGCGGCGGCTGCATCTGTCCGGGGCCATGATCAACCAGTACCTCAAGCAGCTTCAGGCCGACGGGCTGGTCGAGTTCCTGCCGGTCAACGGCAAGAGCTACCATTATACCCTGACGGAGGCGGGTCACCGTTCGCGCCAGCGAATGTTCTCCGACTATTCCTCGGAGACCGTCCGGCTCTACTCCACCATCAAGAAATTCGTGCTCGGCAAGTTGAAGTACCTGGAAGACGAAGGCAAGTTGGATCTGGCGCTGTTCGGCGCGTCCGAGACCTGCGAGGTGGTCCTGTCCGCCCTGCGCGGCACTTCCTTCCGGGTCAAGGCCCTGTTGGACAACGATGGAAGGAAACAGGGGCAGATTTTTAACGGGCACGTGGTTTCCGCACCGTATGTCCTGGACCAGGTGGACTGCGACGCCGTGGTCATCACCTCCTTCGGCAAGCAGAGCGAAATTTATGAACAGGTCGAGCCTTACGCCGACAAGCGCGGATTTCAAATCGTGAGATTCTGATTATGCAACAGCTCCAGTCCGTCACATTGCGTTCGGGCGTCACCATCGGCGCGGGACATCCCTGTTTCGTGGTCGCGGAAATAGGCAACAATCATCAGGGCGAGTTCGATATTGCCAGGCGGATGATCGATGCGGCGGCCGCCGCCGGAGTCCAGGGGGTCAAGTTCCAAAAGCGGGACAGCGAGGCGCTGCTCACCCGCCAGGGCCGGGCCGCGCCCTACACCGGCCCCAACAGTTTCGGCCCCACCTACGGTGAACACCGCGCCGCTCTGGAGCTGTCCATCGACCAGATGGCCCTGCTCAAGGCATACGCCGAATCCCTCGGTCTGATCTTTTTCGCCTCGGCCTGGGACGAGCCGAGCCTGGACCAGATCCTGGGCCTGGACGTGGAGCTGCTCAAGATCAGCTCGGCGGAACTCGTCAACGTGCCCCTGGTGCGCAAATACGCCCAGGCGGGCATCCCCATCATCCTGTCCACCGGCATGAGCGGGCTGGACGACATCGACGCGGCCATGGCGGAGATCCACGCCTGCCACGACGACGTCATCCTTTTGCACTGCAATTCCACTTACCCCTGCCCCGAGGAGCACATCGGCCTGCCCGTCATGGATGTCCTGCGTGAGCGTTACGGCGTGCCGGTGGGGTATTCCGGCCATGAAAGGGGCGTCGGTCCCAGTGTGGCCGCCGCAGCCCTGGGGGCGTGCGTGGTCGAACGCCATTTCACCCTGGACAAGACCCTCAAGGGCACGGACCACCAGGCCTCTCTCGAACCCGCGCAACTGGCCGCCCTGGTGACCATGATCCGCGAGGTCGAAAAGGCCGTCCAGGTCAAGGGCAAGGTCGTCTTCCCCGATGAACAGGCCGCTGCCGACAAGCTGCGAAAGTGCATCGTTTTTTCCCGTGATCTGCCTGCCTGGCATGTCCTTACCGAGGCCGACCTGACCACCCGCTGCCCGCGCGTGGGCATCTCCCCGATCCACTGGGACGAAGTCCTCGGCGCCGTGCTCAACCGGCCCGTCAAGCTTGAGGAACCCGTCCAATGGGATGCCCTCGGCCTCAGCCAGGCCGTCTGCGCCGGAGCCGTCTTGCCGTAACGCGCCCGACCGGGAAAGGGGGGGACGCATCGCGCGTTTCGCTTCTTTTGGGGCGTGTCCCGTTGCCCTCCAAGGAGAAAGCCGGACGCCGAACTCCGTTTTGCGACGGGTTGTTTGCCTCTGGTGAAAAATTATCATTCATTTCAGGGAGGCGACGTGGTAGAGGGGGAAACGGTCGCAACCATGCCGGAGGAGCACGAATGAGCCAGACGGAAATTCTGTTGGAAACGGGGACCAATGAGCTTGAGATCATTGAATTCTTCATTGACGAAGTGACCCCGGACGGGGTGGAGCGGCAGTATTTCGGCGTGAATGTGGCCAAAGTGCTGGAAGTGGTGGAGGCCCCGGAGGGGCTGGAAGGGTCCGAGGCCGCGGCGCATCCGAGTTTCCTGGGCACGATCCCGTTGCGCGACCTGATCCTGCCGGTGGTGGATTTGAGCATCTGGCTGGATATGGAGCGTTCGCCTGCGGCGAACGAGCCGATCATCGTCACCGAGTTCAATGCCATGATCACGGGCTTTCGGGTTTCGGGAGTGACGCAGATTCACCGGGTGTTCTGGGCCGATGTGGAGCCGCCGAGCAAGTACGTCTCCTCCATGAAGACCAACTGCATCACCGGCACGGTGAAGATCAAGGACCGGTTCGTGCTCATGCTCGACCTGGAGCAGGTCCTGGCTGACCTGGATGAGTCGGGCCAGACCAAGGCGGCCTTGAGCAGCGTGGTTTCCGAGGAGCGTTATCGGGCTCTGGTGGCCGACGATTCCACTTCAGTGCGCCAGTTGCTCGAATCGAATTTCGACCAGGCCAATTTCGAGGTGACCATGGTCCGCGACGGGGCCGAGGCGTGGACGGTGCTGGAAAACATCAAGGCGCGGTGCGCCTCCGAGGGTGGTTCTCCGCTGGACTATCTGGACGCCGTGGTCTCGGATGTGGAAATGCCGCAGATGGACGGGTATACCCTGACCCGCCGGATCAAGGAGGACCCCGTCCTGAAGGTCCTGCCCGTGGTCCTGTTTTCCTCGCTCATCTCCAAGTCCGTCCTGCACAAGGGCAAGGCCGTCATGGCCGACGAGCAGGTTACCAAGCCGGAGTTTCACGGTCTGACCGAAAAGGTTCTCCGCCTGATCCGCAATTGGGATCGGGGCGCGACCGTTTCCTAGACGGCCACGGCCGATAACCGATCGACAACTAGCCGACCACCTCGCCAAGCTGCTTGCGCAACGTGGACACGCCGCAGGAGTGGTGCTGGTAGACCGGCACATCCTTGCCGCGCACGGCGTCGAGCACGTCTTTGCGCGCCTTGTGGGACACCTTGTTGGTGAACATGACCACGAAGTCCACTTCGCCAAGCGCCTTGGAGATCTTCCGTTCCTTGCCCGTGAAGTGTTTGAGCTTGATGCCGTTCTGCTTCGCTTCGGAGACGTATTCCTTTTTCAGCCTGTCCATTCCGCCGATCAGAGCCGCGCACATAATGTCCTTCCTTGTTTTGAAATTGAAAATCGTTTTCAATAAATACAGAGAGGGCGCAGCCCTGTCAACAACTGTCCGCAACTATTCTTAGATAACCTCCAAGTTGCTTAATCCGTTGTGGATTTTTTACGGCCTTGTCGTCGTCCAAAGTCTGGCCGACCTGTTCGCCCACGGCCCAGTAGCGATTACCGGGCATGGTTCGGGTAAAGGAGCTGACTTTTCCCACGCCGGTGTGCCCGTCGGTCAAGCGTTCCTCGGTCCAGGCGGCCGCCAGTTCATCGCGGAACAGGGTGTCGTTGGTCATGGTGAATTGATCCAGGAGACGGAATGCCATGGCCATCGGGCACTGGCGGATGGCCATGGCGTTTTCCAGTTCGCTGAAATGGACCTCGAACAGGCCGGACTTGTCGGTTCGTCTGCCCGAGATCAGGCTGGCGCAATCGGTTTGGGTGACCATGTCCACAGAGGGGGTGTTGATGGCGTATTGGCCGGTTTCGAGGATCGCCTGGTGGCTGGCGTGCTTCCGGTTGACCTCCATGCCCATGATGCAGGGCGAATAGTTGCCCCGCCTGACTCAGGTCATGCCATGAAGTTGGGTTTGCCGTTGAGCATGATTCCGAGGATGGTCTGCGGTTCGGGCAGGGTGAAGGCGTTGTCGCCGATGTTGATCCGTCTGGTCATGGCGAGCTCCCTGTTGTGGTCCCTTATACGGCGAGTCTCCTTGCCGGGCGCGCGGGGCAAGGGAAGGCGAGGGGGTTTGACATAATTCTCGCAGCCCGCTAGTTTTTTATTTTCATGAAAATTGTTATCGAGAGGAGAGCGGGTTGGGAGAGAAAAAAACTTCGACACGGTCACTGGTAAGGCAGTTCGTTCCCTTGGTCGCGTTTCTTGGCGCTTTCCTCGGCGAACGCTGCGAGATCGTGCTGCACGACACTTCGACCAAGGAAAAATCGGTGCTGGCCATTGCGAACGGACACATCTCCGGCCGCCGGGAAGGGGCGCCGCTGACGGATCTGGCCCTCAAGTTCGTGGTCAACAAGGACTATGAGAAGCACGACTGGGTCATGGGCTATACCACGCGCACGAGCGACGGGCGGCCGTTGCATTCCGCCACCTATTTTATTCGGGAGGACGACGGGGAGTTGGTCGGGATGTTGTGCCTGAACATGGACACTTCCGACTTGTTGCAGGCGCGCGATATCTTGAACAAGGTCATCGCCGCCGCCGGCCTGGAGTCTTCGCAGGCAAAGGAGAATCCGGAACAGGCTGGGCATACCGAGACCTTTTCCGGCTCGATGGAGGAATTGACCGAAAACCTTATCCGCCGCGTCGTGACCGAGGCAAACGTGCCGCCCGAACGCATGACCGTTGCCGAGAAGATGGGCATCATGGCCACCCTCGATTCGCATGGCGTCTTTCTGCTTAAAGGGTCGATCCGGGTGGTGGCCGAGTACCTTGCCGCATCGGAAGCCACCATCTATCGGTATCTGCAAAAGCTGAACGGGCAGTAATCCTGCCTCGGCACACCTGTTCGCTGAAACCGGCGAGTCCCGCATTTTATGCGCGACTCGCCGATTTTTATTGGTTTAATAAAAATTTATTTAATGTGATAAAAAATTATTGACTCCCTGGACATTCCCCTTTAGTAAAAAATTATTGTGATGCGAATAAGTGCACCATGCTGAACAACCATTTAAGACATAAGGAGATATTTTATGCATCAAGCTGTAAACAGCGATAAAGTCCCGGCAGCCGTTGGACCCTATTCCCACGGGACCGAAGTCGGCGGCCTCATCTTTACCTCGGGACAATTGCCCATTGACGCCGCGACCGGAGAGATGCCGGTCGATGCTGCAGGGCAGACCAGGCAGTCCCTGGAGAACGTCCGCTACACCCTCGAAGCGGCCGGCTCCTCGCTGGAAAAGGTCATCAAGACCACTGTGTATTTGAATAACATGGAGGACTTCGGCTCGGTCAACGAGGTGTATGCGTCCTTCTTCAAGGAGCCGTTCCCGGCGCGCAGTTGTTTCGAGGTGGCCCGTCTGCCCAAAGACGCTTTGGTGGAGATTGAAGTTATCGCGGAAAAATAAAGCCCCTGGAGCACTTCCGCTTCAACAGGCTGTCCCGGCCGGACCGGAGGGTCCGCCGGAACAGTGCATAACGCTAGGAAGGAATGCCATGTCAACCAAGAGCAGATTCGGAGAGTTCGGGCTCATCATCAAGCTGGTGCTCGGTATCGTTATAGGCGTCATCGTCGGCCTGTTCGCCAACGAGGCGGTCATGGATGTTGTCGTTACCGCAAAATATGTCATGGGACAGTTCATTTACTACACCGTCCCGCTTGTCATTATCGCCTTCATCGCCCCGGCCATTACGCGCCTGGGCAACAATGCCAACAAGATGCTCGGCGCGGGAGTAGCTTTTGCCTATGTTTCCGCCGCCGCAGCGGCCACCATGGCCGCCGTCGCCGGGTACGCCATCATCCCTCACCTTTCCATCGCCACGCAGGTGGAGGGGTTGCGCGAATTGCCCAAGGTGGTTTTCCAGCTCAGCATCCCGCCGGTCATGCCGGTCATGACCGCCCTGGTGACGGCCGTGATGCTCGGCGTGGCCACCATCTGGACCAATGCGCGGACCTTCCGGGGCATCCTGAGCGAGTTCGAGAACATCATGATGCAGGTGGTCATCCGCATCGTCATTCCCGTGCTGCCGTTCTTCATCGCCGCCACCTTCGCGGGACTGGCCTACGAGGGCAGTCTGACCCGCCAACTGCCGGTATTTCTTGAGGTCATCGTCCTGGTGCTGCTGGGCCACTGGATCTGGCTGGCCGTTCTCTACACCATCGCGGGCGTCGTCTCCGGCCGCAATCCCTTCGAGGTTCTCAGGCATTACGCCCCCGCATACCTCACTGCCGTGGGCACCATGTCCAGCGCGGCAACCCTCCCCGTTTCCCTTGAGTGCGCCCGCAAGTCCAAGGTGCTCAGCAAGGATACGGTGGAATTCATGATTCCGCTGGGCGCGACTATCCACCTGTGCGGATCGGTGCTCACCGAAACCTTCTTCGCCATGACCATCTCCATGATGCTCTACGGCCACCTGCCTTCCGTGGGCACGATGGTGCTCTTTGTCCTGCTCTTCGGCATCTTCGCCATCGGCGCGCCCGGCGTGCCCGGTGGTACGGTCATGGCCTCCCTCGGCATCGTGGTCGGCGTGCTGGGCTTCGACCCGGCCGGCGTGGCGCTGCTGCTGGCGGTCTTCGCTCTTCAGGACAGCTTCGGCACCGCTTGCAACGTCACCGGCGACGGAGCGTTGGCCTTGATGCTCGAAGGGTTGTTCAACCGTCACGGTGAGCTCAACGCGGCTCGGCACGTGGAAGAGGCGGCCGATGCTCCGCGGGGCGAGGAGGCCCCGGTCCGTGTCGAGTCGTAAGACAGCATAAGGTTAATAAACACAACTGGAGATTTTCATTATGTCAAAGAAGGATTGGGCTTTTTACCGAGCCATTATCGATAAAGAAGTAGTGCCCGCCCTCGGTTGCACTGAACCGATAACCATCTCGCTGGCCGCCGCCCGCGCTGCGGAAACCCTGGGAGTCCTCCCGGAACGGATCAGCGTCCTGGTGAGCGGCAACCTGCTCAAGAACGGCATGGGCGTGGGCGTTCCCGGCACGGGAACCACCGGCCTGGACATTGCCGCCGCCGTGGGTGTCACGGGCGGCAAATCCGAACTGGGCTTGGAGGTCCTCCGGGACCTTTCCGAAGAGCAGGTCCGGCAGGGCAAGCAACTGTTGGAGGAAGGCAGGGTCAGTGTCGGCGTTACGGACGTCGGTGAGCTCCTCTATGCGGAAGTGACGGTGGAGGCGGGCGGCGAAACGGCCCGCTGCGCCATCGCCCGCGAACACACCGCCATCGTGCTGGTGGAGAAAAACGGCGATGTGCTGCTCGACAAGCGGCAGCCCGCTTCCGTGGAAGAGAGCGGCGACTGGCCCCTGTCCATTAGCGATATCTATGAGTACGCCACCGAGGCGCCGTTGGAGGATCTCGACTTCATCCTGGAGGCCGCCCGCATGAACGAGGCCGCCGCAGCCATGGGGCTGGAGAGCGACTGGGGCTTGCAGGTGGGACGTTCCATGGACAGGGATCTTGCCGCGGGCCTGCGCGCGGACGACATCATCTCCTATGCCACCAAGCTGACCGCCGCCGCCTCGGACGCCCGTATGGAGGGCGCGCCTCTGCCCGTCATGAGCAATTCTGGCAGCGGTAACCAGGGGTTGACTGCCACGTTGCCCGTGGTGGCCTTCGCCCGGCGGCGCGGGGACTCCGAGGAGGCCCTGGTCCGTGCCCTGATCATGAGCCATCTGACCGCCATCCACCTCAAGCATCACCTCGGCAGACTCTCCGCTCTCTGCGGCGCGAGTCTTGCGGCCACGGCCGCCGGATGCGGCATCGTGCTGCTTCTGGGCGGCGGTCTTCATGAAATCGAAAGCGCCATTCGCAATACCGTCGGCGACATCGCCGGCATGGTCTGCGACGGAGCCAAGACTTCGTGCGCCCTCAAGGTGGCTTCCTGCGTCGAAGCCGCCATCAACGCGGCCTTGCTGGCCATGAAGGGGATATCCATTCCCGGCCGGGACGGCATCGTGGCCGACGACATCGAGGCCTGCATCCGCAACATCGGCCGCCTCGGGTCCGTGGGTATGGTCGAAACCGACAAGGTCATCTTGGACATCATGACCAGCAAACGCAATGGCGCGGCCGCCAAGGCCGTGTAACTATCTCATCTAAAGGGGTTATCCCCCTCTCCTCTCTCTGCGGGAATCGGCTACGGCCGGTTCCCGTTTTTCTTTGGCGACGGCCTAGCGCACAGGCTCCCAGGCGTCGCCCTCGGCGTCGGCCTCGGGCAGGGAGCAGGGGGCGCAATCCGCCACGCGGTTGCCCTGGCCGTGGTCGGTCAGCGCCTGGACCGCGCCGACCACCAGGTTGACGCGGCCGCCGAGCAGGATCTGGCCCTTGAAGCCCGTGAACAGGCCGAGGTCGGTCCAAGCGAAGGTGTTGGCCGTGGCCGTCAAGGCCTCGAAGGGATAGCAGAATAGAGCGTAATTGGCCCGGCCGCGCACTCGGTTGTTGGCGAAGAACCCCCGCGATCCGGTCTGGACCAGGCCGCGCGCGCTCCGCCCCCCGGCCATGACGACGTCGTTGCAGGCGACTACCATGTCGTTGGCGTAGAGTTGCAGGCCGGTGGAGTTCTCCCCGCGCCCTTCAATGCGGTTGCCGGTGATGCTGATGCGGTTGTTCCGTGCGAAGTCAGCCCCACCGGAGGTGTCGAAGTACCATCCTGCGACGATTCCGTTGGGGCCGAATTTGTTGGGATAGGCGATACCTTCGTCGTCCGTGGCGATGCGATTGTCCCGGATGCGGATGGAGCCCTTGCCATGGGCGTCCAGCGCGTTGTCCAGGACCTCGATGCCGTTGCGCGAGGCGCGGCTGATCTCGTTGTCGCGAATGGTCAGTTCCGCGCCCCAGGTCCAGTCCGCGAGCACCCCGTATCCGGCGGTTTCCTCCGGGTGGTCATTGATCATCTCCAGCCGGTTGCCTTCGATGAGCACCGTGCCCGTGATCGCCCGCTTGAGCATGCCCTTGGCGTAGACCAGCCGGTTGCCGACAACGATCCCGGCCTGGAGGGGCTGGCTCTCGCCGCCTTCCCATTTGATGCCTGCGCCCTGGGGTTCCACGTTGGTGACCAGGCAGCCGCCGATTTCCAACCCGCCTGCATGGGCGAAGTGCAGGGGCGTGCCCCGGGCTCCGTCGAAGTGGATGTCGCGGACCGTGATGATAGGTCCGTTTTCGGCCGGGGGGGCACCGTCGATAGGCAGCGGGGAATACAGGGTCCAGGTCCCGCCTCTGATGACCGTTGCCAGCTCGTCCGAGCCGTCCCGCCGTCCCAGGATGCGCACGTTCTTGCGGATCTTGACCCGACCCTCGCTGCCGAAGTCGAAACGGCCGAGCAGTTTCACGGTGCCACCCTTGTCCACGGCCGCCTGCACGTCGGCCACGTCCCGTGCCGGATCGCCCGTGCCGGTCACGACCTGGTCCGCCAGGGACGGAGCGGCGAGGAGCAAGACGAGAAATAGGGCGAGCATCGGGCGCGGCATGGCGGTCTCCCTCGGTTTGCGGATTGGTTGTCGGGGCAAGGCCAATCTACCCTCTTTGCCGGGGATGTTCAATCCGCGGCAGACCGGCCCGCGGCAGAACAGCCTATGGAAATAATAATACCAATTATTGGTTATGACGTTATTTGTGGAAAAAACGAGGGAACGCCGGTGACGGCGGACAAGCGCCACGCGAGTGGTCGCCAAGGGAGGGACGAATGCGTCTGAAGACAAGAATGACGTTGATGCAGGTGGCCACGGTCCTGGTGGTCATCATTGTTTTGTGTTTGCTTTTCATCCGCGAGATGACCGGATATGCCGAGGAGCAGATGGTCGATTTTCGCCGCGAGCAGATGGAGGACGCCCGTATGAGCCTCACGGACGCGGTCCAGATGGCCGAAAGCACCGTGAAGGGGTATTACGACCGTTCCCAGGATGTGGAGGCCCTGAAGCGGGAACGGCAGGATGATCTGAAACGGGTGGTCGATGTGGTCTATGGCCAGGTTAAGGAATACTATGACGCCAACAAGGACCGGCTGGATCGGGCGGCCCTCGTCCGGGGGCTGCGGCCGCTGGTCGAGCCGGCCCGTTTCGACGGGGACAACTACCTCTGGGTCCAGAACCTGGATAACGTCATCCTGGCCCACCCGTCCGAGTCGCTGCGCGGCAAGGACATGTCCGGCCTCAAGGACAAGAAAGGCTTCCCGATCATCGTGGGCATGAGCGACATGGCCCGGGAAAGCGGGGAGGGCGTGGTCGACTATTGGTGGCCCAAGCCCGGCGAGGAGGAGCCCAAGCTCAAGATATCCTATGTCCGCCTGCTGCCCGAGGCGGGCTGGGTCGTCGGTGCCGGTGCCTGGATCGAGGACATCACCGAGGCCATGAAGGCCGAGGCCCTGTATCAGGTGTCCAAGATGCGCCTCACCGACGGCAACTACTTTTGGATCACTGATCTGACCCCCAAGATGATCATGCACCCCATCGACTCCGGCTTGGACGGCAGCAACGTCGGCGGCCAACTGGACAGCAAGGGCAAGCCGTTCTTCAAGGAGATGGCCGAGGTGGCCGCGAAAGACGGGCAGGGGTTCGTCAAGTACTACTGGTCCAAGCCGGGCGAACAGGGCTCTTTCCCCAAACTCTCCTTTGTCAGGCTGTTCAAGCCGTGGGGCTGGGTTTTGGGCATGGGCGTGTACGTGGACAACATCGACGCCGAGATAGCCGCCAAGCAGCAGGCCCTGGATGTCCGGATTCGAAACGTCATCCTGCTGGTGTTGGGCATCGCCCTGCTGTTGGCCCTGCTCGGTGTGCTCGCAGGCATCCTCGGTTCCCGTTCGGTGACCAATACCCTGGGCGGCGAACCCATCGACATCGCCGGGCTGGCCTCCCGCGTGTCCCGTGGAGACCTGACCATGCCCGCACCGGCCGAGCGCGACCGGGGGGTGCTCCGTTCCATGCTGGATATGGCCGTGCGGCTGCGCGGCGTGGTCGGCGAGGTCCAGTGTGCCACCGACAACGTGGCCGCAGGCAGCGTGCAATTGTCCGCCTCGTCCGAGTCCCTGGCTCAATCCACCGAAGAACAGGCCGCGTCCATCGAGGAGGTCTCCTCGTCCCTGGCCGAGATCGTCAGTTCCATCCGCAAGAATGCTGACAACGCGGAACGGACCAGCGAGATCGCAGACCGCGCCAACCGGGAAATTCTCACCGGGGAGGAGTCCGTGCGACGGACCGTGGACGCCATGCGCGAGATAGCGGACAAGATATCCTTCATTGAGGATATCGCCCGGCAGACCAATCTGCTGGCCCTGAACGCGGCCATCGAGGCCGCCCGCGCCGGGGAGCACGGCAAGGGCTTCGCCGTGGTTGCCGCCGAGGTGCGCAAGCTGGCCGAACGCAGCGGTGCCACGGCCCAGGAGATCAGCTCCCTGTCCGCGTCGAGCGTGGAAGTGGCCGAGCAGACCGGCGACCTCTTTGCCCGCGTGACTCCCGAGATCGCCAGGACTGCGGAACTCATCGAGGACGTGTCCAAGGTCTGCGCCGAGCAGAACCACGGGGTCAGCCAGATCGAACGGGCCATGAGCCAGTTGGATACGGTCATCCAGCAGAATGCCATGGCCTCCGAAGAGATGGCCTCCACCTCCGAGGAGCTGTCGGGACAGGCCGCGACCCTGCAATCCTCCATCCACTACTTCCAGGTGGGGACCGAGGCCGAAAAGGCCTGCGACCCCGTCGAGTTCAAGGCCCTGCCCATGGGCGGCCAGCTCGCCTGACCTCACCCGAATACAACGCCCCCTCCCGGCAGGCCGGGAGGGGGCGCATCATGGGCGCGTCGCCCGAAAGATCAATATCCTTGCCGGAATTCCTTATCGCGCTTGCCTTGTTCGCGGAATCCGCGATCGCGCGCATTGAGTTTGTCCTGCTCGAACACGGCCACAGCCACGGCCTCGCATGCCGCGTCGAGGTCCGCGCCGCTCGATCGGATGGCCTCGACCTGCGCCTTCAGCGTCGTCTCCACCTTGCGTTGGCCCGCCCAGGAGGGATAGCGCGCCCAGTATTCGGCCGCCTCATCGCTTCGGCCCAGCTTGGCCGCCGCATATCCGGCGTTCACGAACGCATCCGGGATCTCCTTGCGCGACACGCATTCGGCCAGCACCCGCAAGGCGTCCTCATAGCGGCCGACGCGCGTGTAGCACACTCCGGCCATGACCAGGTGCGAAGGCCGGACTTGGCTGGGCGCTCCGGCGAAGTAGGCGTCATAACCCGCCGCGCCTTCGGTGAAATACGCCTTGGCCTTGGCGAAATCGCTTCGCGCCTCGGCCGCCCGGCCGCGTTCGAAGTTCTTTCGTCCCTTTGTCTCGGGCCGTACCAGCTTGGAAAGAAATGACATGGTGCCGATGGTAGCGGTTTGGCGCGGCGAGGACAAGGGGGACGCGTTCTCGCGCGGACCGCCGGGAAAAGGGCCGCGCAAGTTGAAAGGACTTGCGCGGCCGACTGTTTCGAATGGGATGCGGGCCTCTGGTGACCCGGAAGTGGGGATTTCTCCGCTTAGAACCGCCCGAATCCTTCGTCGTCCACATCCCCCATATCCATGACGACGCCGGAGTGTATGCCGGACGAAGCCAGTTTCTTGGGCTGCGCGGGGACAACCGTGACGCGGCGGGGCCGGGCGGCAGCGCGTGCCGCTTGCCCGCCGTGGGAGCTGAGGCGGAAGAAGGACATGGTCTGTTGCAGGGACTCGGCCTGAGAGGAAAGTTGTTCGGCGGTGGACGCCATCTCCTCGGAGGCTGCGGCATTGGATTGGACGACTTGGTCGAGCTGGTGGAGGGCCTTGTTGATCTGATCGGCACCGGCTTCCTGTTCCTGGCTGGAAGCGGTGATTTCCTCGACCAACTGCGCGGTCCGCCGGATGTCGGGCACCATCGAGGTGAGCATGCCGCCTGCCTTTTCGGCCACGGCCACGCTCCGCGCCGAAAGTTCGCTGATCTCCGCGGCCGCGCGGCCCGAGCGCTCCGCCAACTTGCGGACCTCCGCCGCAACCACGGCGAACCCCTTTCCGTGGTCGCCTGCGCGCGCCGCTTCGATGGCCGCATTGAGGGCGAGCAGGTTCGTCTGGCGGGCGATGCCCTCAATGATGCTGATTTTCTCGGCGATGTTCTTCATGGCCGCAACCGTTTCGGCCACGGCCTTGCCACCTTCGTCGGCGTCGGCGGCGGAGCGGACAGAGATCTCTTTCGTTTGTGTCGAATTTTCGGCGTTCTGGCGGATGGTGCCCGCCATTTCTTCCATGGAGGAGGAGACTTCCTCGACGGAAGCCGCCTGTTCGGTGGCCCCGTCGGCGAGCGTCTCGGAGGAAGAGGAGAGTTCTTCCGCCCCCGAAGCGAGGTTCTCCGTGGCGCCCTGCACTTCCCCGACAACTTCGATGAGTTTTTCGGACATGATTTTCATGTCACGGTAGACGCCGATCAACCCCTTTTTATGATTGTGAAAAGCGATACGCAGGTCGCCGGCAGCGATGCTTTTGGCAACGTGCGCGATCACCATGGGGTCTTCGCCGAGTTGGTTCATGGCTCCCCGCGCGATGAGAAAGGCCAAGATGGACGAGACCAGAACGCCGATGATCAAGGCCGCCAACGAAAGGGTTTGCGAGAACTGCGCGATATGCGTCGACTCCACTTTCGCTGCTTCCGCCTCCGCCGAGTTGATGTTGACAATGGCGTTGAGCAGCCCTTCGGCTTTCGTGAAGGTAGCGGTGCTGACTTCCAAATCCTGCTGGATCATCTGCCGCCGCAACTCTTCACTCCTGTTTTCATCGTATTGCCTGGACAGCCGCATGAAGGACTTGTGGTCCTTTTTCCAGTTGTCCCAGGCAGTGACGAATTGCCCCCACTTCACGCTTTCCTCGGGGGTTTGCGGGAGCGGGGCATAGATGTTCCATGCTTTTTCCGCCCGTTGCCAGGCGGCGTTGATTCTCTTGTATTCCGTGTCGCGAGCCGTTTGAGAAATCGTCGTCTCCAGCAGGGCATTTTCGGAAGAATGGATTGCGGTTTGCGCTTCGCTGATGACGAGAAGAGCTTGTAGGCTCGGGAGACGGACCTCGGCTATTTCGTCGATGCAGGTAGACAGCTGGCTGATGTTGTACACGGCCATCAACCCTATGATCATGGCGATTGCCGCGACAAGGCCGAATCCGCCAAACAACTTTGTTCGAAGTGTTATATCCTTAAGCACAAATACTCTCCTTAAATCCCTGTTGCTTCTTTGTAATGGTTATTTTGCAACGTGGAAAACGAAACGTCCCGACACCCCGCGCACCGGATTCCTGAATGTAAATCCCTTCCTCTTTGCGGCATGATCTAAAGCCCGTTGCTGCTTACAGATCGGGATAGCCCCGGCCGTTAACGAAGAACCGGGAAAATATTCATTTGCCATCGATACTCAATTATAAAAAAATAATGATATGTGTTATCGTGTTGTGCATTTTTGAGGGAGCCAGGGGAATGCGCGCCCATTGGGCTTGGATGTCCATGGTTCCGGGGGGCTTGCCGGAAGGCGGCGCGCTGTCGCGGATACTTTTCAACAGTCTATTATCATTGAGTAATTTTTTGAAAGTTCCGCCCGGAAGAAACGTGGCGGGGGCACTGCCGCGTATGGCTTCTACAGCCCGGCCCGCCATCAGGGCAGGTTGAAGCAAGGAGCCGGAGCCGGACGGGAAGAGGGCGGGAGATCGAATTTCCCAAGCGTGGAATTATGGGCATCCGCCGACGGAAGCCCGCTGCGGCCGGATGAACCAAAAAAAGTGCGGACGCGCAACACGCGTCCGCACTTTTGATTGTCTTTGGGGGGGCGACTAGTCTTCGTCGGCGACGTAGTCGGAGATGGCGCACTCGGTGGTCAGGAGCATCCCGGCCACGGACGAGGCGTTCTGCAGGGCGATGCGGGTGACCTTTTTGGGGTCGATGACGCCGTCCTTGACCAGGTCGGTGTATTCGCCCGTGGCGGCGTTGAAGCCGTTGTTGCCCTTGAGGTTCTTGACCTTTTCAACAATGACGGAGCCTTCGAGGCCGCAGTTGTTGGCAATCTGCTTGAGCGGTTCCTCGATGGCGCGGGCGATGATCTCGATGCCGGCCTGTTCGGTGTCGTCGGCGCCCTTGAGGGTCTTGAGGACCTTTCCGGCGCGAACCAGAGCGGTGCCGCCGCCGGGCACGATGCCTTCGTCCACGGCCGCGCGAGTGGCGTTGAGGGCGTCCTCGACGCGGTCCTTGCGTTCCTTCATCTCGATCTCGGTGGGCGCGCCGACCTTGACCACGGCCACGCCGCCGACCATCTTGGCCAGCCGCTCCTGGAGCTTCTCGCGGTCATAGTCGCTGGTGGCGTTCTTGACCATGTTGGAGATCTCCTCGCAGCGGAGCTCGATGGCCTTCTTGTCGCCCGCGCCGCCCACGATGAGGGTGTTCTTCTTCTCGACCACGATCTTCTTGGCGGAGCCGAAGTGCTCGGGGCGGATGGACTCCAGCGTCACGGCGGTGTCTTCGGATACCGGGGTGGCGCCGGTCATGATGGCGATGTCGCGAACCATTTCCTTGCGGCGGTCGCCGAAGCCGGGCGCCTTGACGGCGCAGACCTTGAGCGCTCTGCGCATGGCGTTGATGGTCAGTCCGGCCAGGGCTTCGTTTTCCACGGTCTCGGCGATGATCAGCAGGGGCCGGTTCGCCTTGGCCACGGCCTCAAGGATGGGCACGAGCGCCTTGATGTTGGAGATCTTGTTTTCGGACAGGAGGATGAACGGATTCTCGAAGGTGACGTTCTGGTCTTCCTGATTGTTGACGAAGTAGGGGGAGAGGTAACCGTTGTCCCACTGCATGCCTTCGACCACATCCAGTTCGGTGGTCAGGCCCTGGGATTCTTCCACGGTGATGACGCCGTTCTCGCCGACCTTGTCTACGGCCTGGGCCAGGATCTCGCCGATGGTCGGGTCGTTGTTGGCGGAGATGGAGCCGATCTGGGCGATCTCGGAGGTCTTCTTGATGGGCTTGGCCATGTTGTCGAGTTCTTCGACCACGGCGGCCACGGCGGCGTCCATGCCGCGCTTGAGCGACATGGGGTTGCGGCCTGCGGCCAGCAGCTTGACGCCTTCGTTGAACACGGCCTGGGCCAGGATGGTGGCGGTGGTGGTGCCGTCGCCGGCGATGTCATTGGTCTTCTTGGCCACTTCCTTGACCATCTGGGCGCCCATGTTTTCGAGCTTGCCCTCAAGGTCGATCTTTTCGGCCACGGTCACGCCATCCTTGGTCACCTGGGGCGCGCCCCAGGTCTTTTCCAGCATGACGTTGCGGCCCTTGGGGCCCAGGGTGACCTTGACGGCGTCGGCCAGGGTATTGACGCCGCGCTGCATGCCCTCGCGGGCTACGGCTTTGTAATCAATTGCTTTGGACATTGTTCCGAATCCCTATGAAAAATGGTTGTCTGTTGTTGATTTCGAAAACCGTGCGGAAAGGTCCGGACGCGGGGTGCGAAAAAGAGTCACGGGCCGAGTCGCGGCCTTCCCGAGAGGGTGATTCTTTTGCGGCAACGCGGCGGCAGGGCCTTCGCGCGGGCGTTAGGCGAAGACGCCGAGGATGTCGTCCTCGCGCATGATGATCAGGTCGTCGCCGTCCATGCTGAATTCGCTGCCCGCGTACTTGGCGAACAGAACGATGTCGCCATCCTTGACGGTCTGGCACTCGGGCCCGGCGGCCACGACGACGCCGTTCTGGGGCTTTTCTTTGGCGGAGTCCGGGATATAGATGCCCCCGGCGGTCTTCTCCTCTCCTTCTTTCCTCTGGACGATGACACGGTCATTGAGCGGTTTCAAACCCATGAGAAGTCTCCTTATGCTGTCTTCACCGCAAGCAGTGGCGGCGTGTGTTTCAACTGGAGCAAAGGATAAGTCCGGCGCGGGCGGTGTCAACAGGACCACCGGATATTTTTCCGGACCTTTTGGAAGGCGCGGTTGAAATCAAGGCCGAAGCGGAGTAACACTATAAAGAGGAAAATAGTATAGCCAAGAAAAACAGGAGCAAGTACAGGATGGAACCCGCGCTACGACGGTTGGTGGTGGTCTCCAACAGGCTCCCGGTGGCCCTCCGCAGAGAGGAGGACGGCTGGAAGCTCAAACAGGGCTCGGGGGGCTTGGTCACGGCCATGGCCCCGGTGCTCAAAAACCGTGGCGGCATGTGGATCGGCTGGTCCGGCGCGAGCGATCCGGGGCGCGGTTCGAAAGCGACGGACGAGACCGACATGGAAACGCTCTTCGCCGATTTTACCGAGGAGGCGGGGTACGAGCTGTGCACCGTGCCCCTGACCCGGGAGGAAGTGGACGGCTACTACTACGGGTTTTCCAACGAGATCATCTGGCCGCTGTTTCACGATTTGCAGAGCCGCTGCCGTTTTCATCCGCGATATTGGCGCACCTACCTGGACGTGAATTTCAAGTTCGCCGAGGTCGTGGCGCGGCGTTCCTCGCCCGAGGACTATCTCTGGATCCAGGATTATCACCTCATGCACCAAGCCTTTTTCCTCAAGTCCATGGGGGTTCGGCGCAACACCGGATTCTTTTTGCATATCCCCTTCCCCCCGCCGGACATCTTCATGAAGCTGCCCTGGCGGGCCAAGCTTATTCAGGCCCTGACCGAGTTCGACCTGGTGGGCTTCCAGACGGTCCAGGACAGGCGGAACTTCGTGGGCAGCCTGCACCGGCTTATGCCCGAGGCCAAGGTGGAGGGGCGCGGCGCGGTGGTTGCGGTGAACATGGGCAACCGCTCCTTCCGGGCCGGGGCCTTCCCCATCTCCATAGACTATGCGCAGTTCTCGGAGATGGCCGCCCAGCCGGAGGTGGCCCGAAAGGCGTTCGATCTTAAGGAGGCGCTCCGGCACCGCAAGATCATCCTCGGTGTGGACCGGCTGGACTATACCAAGGGCATCCCCGAGCGTATCCGCTCCATCCAGACCCTGTTGCGCCGCTACCCGGATCTCAAGGGCAAGGTGAACTTCATCCAGATCGCGGTGCCGAGCCGTGAAGAGGTGGACGAGTACAAGGAACTCCGGACCGAGATCGAGCAGTTGGTGGGACGGGTCAACGGCGAGTTCTCCTTCCCGGGCTGGGTGCCGGTCCATTATCATTACCGAAGCCTGCCGCACGACGACCTGGTGGCCTATTACGCGGCGGCCGACGTGGGGCTGGTCACGCCCCTGCGCGACGGCATGAACCTGGTGGCCAAGGAATACTGCGCCTGCAACAACAAAGGCGACGGGGTGCTGATCCTGAGCGAATTCGCCGGGGCCGCGGCCCAACTCCAGCGCCACGCCTACCTGGTCAACCCGTATGACGTGGAGGGCATCGCCAAGGCGTTGCATCGCGCCCTGCACTGGCAACTGGAAGAGCGCAAGGCGCACATGTCCAGGTTGCGCGAGCAGATCCGGCGCAACAATATCTTCCGTTGGGTGGACTCCTTTCTCCGGGCGGGCATTGCCAAGTCCCTGGAGGACTTCCCCGAAGTCGAGACCGTCCACTTCAACCGGGTCTAGACATGCTCCTGCTCAAGTGCGCCGATTGCCGACGCAAGCTCTGGAAGTACTACAAGATCGGCCAGGGCGAGCTGCACCGTTGCCACAAGGACCGCATCAGGAAGGTCTGGAACATGGAGGAGCGGGACGGCAAGGTTTTCTGTCCCTGCGGTCGGGCCGTGGGCATCGACCGGGGGAGTTACTACACCATGGACCGGAAGGCCTTCACCAGCAAGGGGACCAAAACCAACGGTTGACAGGTTCTCGTCATTTCGGAAAAGGTATGTAAATGAGTTAGGTGGAACGCATGAACAAGGAGTTGAATTTGAAAATACGCATCTTGATTCCGGCCTTGATGCTGATCCTGTGCCTGGCCGCCGCCGCTTCGGCCGCCGAATCCGCCCCTTCGTCCCCGGAGGGGGAGTGCAGCGCCATCCCCTGGGGCGCGCCCATTTCCGCCGTGGAGGAGATCACCTATTCCCACACCGTGGCCGGGGTGCGGTTTTACACGGTGAAGAAGACCGAGCCGTGCTGGATATTTCAGATTCAGGGCGCAAACGTGACCTACGGCTTCAGCCGGGGCAAGCTCTATTCGGTGCTGGTGGAAGTGGACAAGGCCCAGGACGTCAAACAGGTGGTGGCCACCCTGATGGACTCCTACGGGTTGCCGGACCACAAGCAATCGGACGGCTGGGACGAGTACCGTTGGGAAACCGACGACCTCAAGATCAAGCTCAAGAGCCAGTTCGCCACGGACCGCATCAAGATCGGCATGTATTACAAGCCGTTGATGTCCGGGGAGTAGCGACTTTTCCCTTTCGCTTTGCAGGCCGTCTCGCCCGGGGCGGCCCTTTTCGGCATTTGCCTTTCGCCGTTGGGGCCTTATCCTGTGCGAGGAGGACAATCCATGTCGAAACAGATGAAGAACTTCCTGACCGTGGCCGGGATCATCGTCTTGGGGGCTTTCCTCGCCTTTCTCTATGATTGCGTCACCGGACTGGCCGACTTCGCCGGACGGATTAATCCGGCGTTGGCCCCGTGGGTCTTCTGGATTTTACTGGCCGCGGTCGGCGGCTCCCTCGCCTGGTGGGCGGCCGTCCTGCTGGTCCGGCCCCGGCCGTTGCTGGTCCATGCCGACCCGACTCCCGAGGAGATGGCCGGGTTTCGCCGGGATCTGGTCAAGCGGCTGTCCAAGAACCGCATTCTCAGGGATTCCGGGGTGGACGTGTGCGACGAATCGGGGCTGGAATTGGGGCTCGAGGTGTTGCGCAAGCGGGCCGACGAGGAAATCCGCAGTACGGCCAAGCGGGTCTTCATCGGTTCGGCCGTGTCCCAGAACGGGCGGCTCGACTCCCTGGTGGTCCTTTTTCTCATCTCGCGCCTGACCTGGCGCATCTCCAAGCTCTATGCCCAGCGGCCGCACTACCGGGAGTTGGTCAACCTGTACGTGAATATCGCGGTAACCTCGTTCCTGGCGGGCTCCATCGAGGAATTCGGCATCGAGGAATACATCCACGAACTCATGGGCCCGCTGGTGGCCGGGTCCGCCCTGGGGGTCATGCCCGGGGCCGAGGCCGTGGCCGCCACCGTGACCAGCTCCATCCTGAGCGGCTCCACCAACGCTCTTTTGGCCATGCGTTGCGGCATCGTGGCCCGCAATTACATGAGTCTGGACCTGGCTCGGCGCGGGGCCATGCGTCGTTCGGCTACCCTGGAGGCGGCGCGCATGTTCATGTCCATCTCCGGTGAGACCGTGACCCAGGTGACCAAATTGCTGGTCAAGGGGTCTTCCAAGGCGGTCAAGGGCGGGGCCAAAAAGGCCTTCACCTCCGTGGGCAAGGGCGTGTCCGGCGCGGCCGGAAGCGTGGGGCGGGGCGTGTCCGGGGCCGCGGGGGCCGTGGGCGATGGCGCCAGGAGCGTGGGGCGCGGGGTCAAGGGTTCCGCCCGCACGGTGGTGGACGGCGTGGACCGCACCGTGGACAAGGTCGCGGGCGCGGCCGCCGGGGCGGTCAAGCGTTCGGCGCACACGGTGCGCGGTGCGGCGGACGGTGCCGGGCGGCTGGCGAAGAAGGCCGGGCAGTCCGTGTCCGGCGCGGCCGGGACGGCCCGGGGTGCGTTGCGGTCCGTGGGCCGGGGCGCGCGTTCGGTGCGTGATACGGTGCTGCGCCGGAAGAGGCGCTCGGGGGAAGCGCCGGAAGACGGCTAGAGCACGCGCCGCGCGCTCAGGAAGTGTTCCATCCAGAAGGGCGAGTTGAGGCTTGATTCCATGACCCGCCTGCCTGAGCTGGGCGAGTGCACGAACGTGCCCCGGTCGGTGACGATGCCCACGTGCAGGGACTTGCCGTCCTTGTCCACCTTGTGGAAAACGAGATCGCCGGGACGGATGTCGGCGCGATTGACCGGCGTACCGGTCCCGAGCTGCCGCCAGGAGATGCGCGGCAGGTCCACCCCATTCCGATGGTATACGTACCAGATGAATCCCGAACAATCGAAGCCGGTCGCGGGCGAGATGCCGCCCCACTTGTAGGGCGTGCCGACCAGCGACCGGGCCAGGCGGATGACTTTCGCCGCCCGGGGCGAGGCGGGTTCGGCCCGGATCACGGCTTCGGCCGGAGGGGCGGGAGCGGGGGCGGTCCCGGCACAGGCGGCCAGAAGGAGCGCGCAGGCCAACAGGCCGAGCGCGGTCGTGATGCGTCTGGTTCCCCGGTTTGCCATGGTCGCCGCTTATCCGCGCTTGATCCGCAGGAAGGATTTGACCGAGCGTACGCCAGCCACGGACTTGGCGTGGGCGATGATCTGGTCGCGCTCGGCGGCGGAACCGACGATGCCGAGCAGGACCACGTTGCATTGCACGGTCTTGATCTCCACGTTGGTGGACCAGACGTTCTTGTCCTGCACGAGCAGGTTCTTGATCTTGGCGTAAAGTTCCAGGTTGTCGGTGGTGCCGCAGGAGTCGTCGGCCTTCTTGGGCAGCAGGTAGGTGGTCACCGAGCGCACGCCGTCCACGGACTTGGCGATTTTGACGGCCCGATCGACCTGGGCGCGGGATTCGTACTCGCCCACGATGTAGACCAGCCCCTCGTAGCTCGATGCGTCGAAATCCAGGTATTTGACCAGGTCGTCCGCCAGGAAGTCCTTCTTGATGAGGAAGGCTATCTTTTCGTCGTTGGCGTAATCGCCCACATTTCGCTCCTCCACGGCCACGTCGTAAACCGTGCAGCCATTGGCGAACAGGCCGAGGGCCAGGAGCATCAGGAGCGAAAGAACAAGGTTGTTGCGGTGCATGGGACTCCCCCTGAGGTTTTCTAGATTTATTCTACATACCGATTTTGCAACCGGGAGGCAACAACGGACCGGCGCATTGACCCGGCGGGCGGATTTCCGCATAGTTTCCGCATAGCCTCTGGAGGTGGCCCTATGCGACGAATCCGATATGTGCTCCCGGCCGTGCTGGCCGTTTTGATCCTGGCGGGGTGTGCCGCCAGAGGACCGTTTGTCGAGGACCGCGACGGCAATGTGGTCATTTTCACCCGGGCCGACACCGGCCATGCCGTGACCGTGACCCTCGGGCCCGGCCTCGATTACGAAAAACGCGTCAGCCGCGACTTCATGGGCGCGGACATCGAGGGGTGGCTCTACAGCGCCGACGACGGCACCTCGGTGCTCGTCTCCAGCATGGCGCGCAAGGAATTTGAAGATCTCGTGGGCCGGTCCATCGACGCCCCGGCCACCGGGGCCAAGGCATATCCGCCGCAGACCTCCTGGCTGCCGCGTCTGTGTCAACTGGTTCGGGCCTATGTGGTTTCCCTGGACGGCGATGTGATTTCGGTGGTCAAGTTCGGCCCGCGTCCCGAGATGTGCGACGGCCTGGTCGAGAACGACGCGTACATGGCCGCCCACGCGGACGAGGTGGCCGCGTTCGACCGCAAGGCCGAAGAGGAAGTTTTTCTGGCCTGGTAGCCGCCTCAGTCGAAGAGCAGGCCGAGGGCCTTTTGCAGGGCCTCGCGGTCCACGGTCCAGCCGCCGGACCAGACCGGGGCCAGGCGGATGGTCCGATCCCCGGTGCGCAGCGCGTAGCAGTGCAGACGCATGGGGCCGCGCGACGATCCCTTGCCGTATTTCCCGTCACCGATGACCGCGTGTCCGCGCGAGGCGAGCTGTACCCGGATTTGGTGCGTGCGCCCGGTGAGCAGACGCACGGCCACCAGGGACCGGTCCTTGCTTGAAATCAGCCCGGCCACCCGCGCCAGCGCCGTTTTGCCCGACCCGGTGCGCACCCGCTCCCTGCCCGGCGCGCCGCACTTTTCCAGGACGTCTTCGAGCAGGGTCCCGTCCGGCTCGTTCCACCGCCCGTCTACCCAAGCCAGGTAGACCTTGGCCACACCGTTTCCGGCGAAGAGGTCGTTGAGTTCCCGCAGGGACTCGTAGCTTTTGGCCGCCAGAAGCAGGCCCGAGGTGTCGCGGTCCAGCCGGTGGGCCAGGGTGGGCATGAAGTCCGCGTCCCGGTACATGGCCCGCAGCCGGGCTGTGACCGAGTCATCCACCCCGTCGCCGCCGTGGGCCGCCAGCCCGGCGGGCTTGGCGACGGCCAGGATCGTGTCGTCCTCATAGGCGATAGCCAGTTCGCCGGCCTCGGATACGGTCTTTCCCTGCCCCG
The DNA here is from genome assembly GCF_017351175.1 of Desulfovibrio sp. Huiquan2017. Classification (NCBI taxonomy): domain Bacteria; kingdom Pseudomonadati; phylum Thermodesulfobacteriota; class Desulfovibrionia; order Desulfovibrionales; family Desulfovibrionaceae; genus Desulfovibrio; species Desulfovibrio sp. Huiquan2017. The sequence continues at coordinate 102,192 of NZ_JAFMPN010000008.1, forward strand.
GTGAGTATGGCGGGATGCGCACGGTCTGTCCGGATTCGATGCGGTCAAAGGGCTTTTTGCGGCCCTTGTCCACGCGCACCTGTCCGGTCCTGATCCACTTCTGGATGGCCGAACGCGGCACGTCGCCGGTCAGCCGCCGCTCCAAAAATTGCAACAGCTTCTGGCCCGACTCGGCCCGCGTGACGACGACGAATTGTGTTTCCGGCATGATGTTGTGGGGGGCTCCGGCGGCCGGGGACGGGGAAGGAAAACCCTTTGGAAAAGGCTTTCCTTCCCCATCCTCCATCCTCATCCTTTCCCCAATTTCTTGTTGCCGTCTTTGGCGAGGAGGGGATGCGGGGGAGGGACGGAGCGTGGTTGGGAGTTTATTTTCGGTACCAGGTCCCTTCGGGCTTCTGGAGCCAGGTGCCGGGCTTGGCCTGCTGGGCGATCTTGCCCGCGCGCCGCTGGCCCACCAGTGCGGAGGTGGTCCCGGCTTTCTTGGCGATGGCCGCGTAGACCGTGGCTCGGTCCTTGTTTTCGGCGGCTACCACGTCGGCCTGTTTTTTGGCTCCCCGGAATTCGAGGTAGCCCTGGTTGTTCTCGCCCACGGTGCCATCGGCGAGCAGCGCGGCCACGGCGGGTTTGCGGGCGATGATCCGGTCTTTGAGCGCCCCGGCCAAGGCCGAGGTCGCGGCCAGGCATAGGGCCAGGGCCAGAACGAGGGTCAGTATCAATGTTTTATTGCGCATTGGTCGCCTCCGGTGCGGCTGGAGCTTCATCGATGTCGGAGAAGAAATCGTCCAGGGCCCGGTCCACCCGGACGTTCACGTCGATGGTGATGTGGATGGGCTTGACCTCCACCGGGGCCACTTCGACCTTGTGGCTGGTGGAACAGCCGAAGGCGAGGAGCGGCAGGAGGCAGGCGGTCGCGGCTACGAATCGTTTCATGGCATTCTCCTATTCGATCATGCGTGTGATGTCTTTATACAGCAAAATCCGGTCCAACGGTACGCTGAAGTTCACGTCCAGCCGGAGGCCCTGGAAATTGGATCCTTTGACGTCGCCCGTCACGCGCACGAACCCGCCGAATTCCCGCTTGTAGAGGAAGGGCAGGGTGGAGGCGGGCTTGCCGTCCACGGACAGGCGCACCAGCAGGTCTTCGCCCACGGTATCCGCCTTGATGCGCACCCACTTGTAATCGAAGTCCCTGACCGCTTCGCGCGCCAGTTCCAACTGGCCGCGCTCGGGCGTGCCTTCGGGGATGGCGTCCACCAGGCCCTGCATGGCCTCCACCCGGATGGTTCCGCCTTCGCCCGGCGTGGAGTGCAAAAATCCGCCGTTGAACGAAATTTTTCCATCTTTCCAGGTTACGGGCAACTCGCCCGACAGGGCCGCCTCGCCCTTGGCCGTGGCCAACCCGAGCTGGCCCAGGATTTCCGAGAGCTTCAGCTCCGAGCAGAACAGGGTGACCGCGTATTCCCTGGACTCGGGCTCGATGCGGAAGGCCCGGCTGGAGATGTGGCCGCCGCACCAGCGGAACCCGGCCTGCTCCACCAGAACGGAGCCCATGGATTCCAACTGGTAAACGATCTTGCCTTTGGTCAGGACGATGTCGCCCGCCTTGAGGGAGTCGAAGGTCAGGGTTTGGGCCGGGGCGCTGCGCAGGGTGAACAGGTCTGGAGTATAGTAGGTGAGGTCGATGTTGTCCACGACCGTGCCGCCTTCGTTCAGGGCCAGCCTGCCGTGGGTCAGGAAGAGCCCGGCCCGGCTGTCCACGCCGCGCTCGTTCACGGTGATGCCGCCTTCGGCCCGGATGGTTCCGGTCAAGCCGATGCCCTTGAGCCCCGGCGCAAGCGTACCCGGATCGAAGGTCTCGGGCAGGTCATAGCCCGCGACCTTGAAGGTCACATCCGATTCGTTGCGGATCATGGAGGACGTGCCGGAAAAGGGTATCCGCAGGCCGGGTAAAAGCTCGGTGTACAGGGTCCCGCCGTAGGCCAGGTCCGTACCCTGTTGGCGGATCCGCGCCTTGACGTTGCCGAGCCTGCGTTTGCCCAGCGCAAGCCCCGACAGGCTGACGGTCCCGGGGGTATTGGACTTGGGCGCGGGCCATTGCAGCGGCAGGGTCAGCCGCATGGGACCCGAGGTGAAGCCTGTGTTGTCCAGCCCGGTGCCGCGCGTGCCGCAATTGAGGACCACATCCGCCGATTTCTGGCTCGCCGCGCCATGCAGGGAAAAGATGAAGCCGTTGAGCCTGATGGTTCGGCCCGTGGTGTGGACGACCAGTCTGTCCGGATTGGCCGCCGTGAGCGACACGTCCCACAGCCCGCTGCCGTCGGTTCTGCGCATGGCATCGAATCGGCCGCCCATCTCCACGCCCGCCCCGGCCACGGAGAATTGCACGGTCATATCGTCCGTGCCCATCCGGCCCGCCGGAACGCTCACGGACGCGGGATAGGGCGAGAGCATGGCCACGCGGCTGACCGAGAAGCGGACCTCGCCTTCTTCCAGGCGCCCGGTCACTGTGACGGGCGTCTCTCCGGCCAGGGTCACGCCCAGGGCGCGCAAGTCGGCGTCGGCCAGGTTCAGGGAGAAATCGGCCGTGGTCCGGGACGGATCGGCCAGGTTCACCTTCGCCGTGGCCTCGATGCGGGTCGTTCCGTCCAACGGCATGGGCAGGAAGTCGTCAAAGGCCCCCAGGCGCAATGCGTCCGCCGCCACCGAAAGGGACAGGTCGCCCGGAGCGGGGCCGAGGGTTCCCCGCACGCGTATGGACTGGTCGCGTGGCGTCAGATCGGCCGAGAAGGCCAGGCTTTGGCCTGGCGTGATCTCGGCGTTGCAGGGCACGGCCATCTTCCGGCCCAGGAATTCGCCGTCCAGGACCGCGTCGCGCAGGATCAGCGTGTCCAGGGGCAGGGCCGGGACCGAGGCCTCGCCCGCCGCGCTCGCGCCGTCGCCGGACTGGGGGAGCATGTCGAGGACCGGCAGGCTGAACCGCTCGCCGTCCCAGGAGCAGGCCAGGCGCAGCCCGTCCAGTCGGACCGCGAGCACCCGTCCGGCCTTAAGCGAGGCCGGGGTGTAGGTCACGTGCACGTTGGCCAGCGTCAGTCCTTTCGCTCCGGTCCCCAATCGCACCGGCCCGATGTCCGCTGAAAACAGCCCGGCGTCGCGGATGTGGAATTCCGTGAGTTCCAGCCCCATTCCCCCGGCCAGCCTGGGCACCAGGCGTTCCAGGTAGCCCGGCGTCCAGACCGTCAGCCACCACCCGGCTGCCAGCGCCGCCGCCAGCAGCCAGGGCAGGACCAGCAGGGTCCGTTTCAGGATCGTTTTGCCAAGGGATTTCGCCATGCGCTATTCATACAGGCCCCGGTCGCTTATTGGCAAGGGATTGCCCTCGCCCCTTCCTTGTCCTCGACTTTTTATCGCCGCTTCGCGGGGTGCGGGCGCATAAAAAAGCCGCCGCCGCAACAGTACGTCGAAGGCCTGAGTTTTTTTGGGGGATTCGGGTGCGCAGTACTCGGCAGGGGCGTTTCGCGCGGGCGCAAGGAGGTCGAGAGCGGGCCGTCCGCCCGCGGCGACTCATTTGGGGGGAACGTATAGAGTTAACCCCCTTGCCGTAGGCGAAAAGCCGCGTGGTGGAAAAAAGATCGCGCCGGAGGCGAAATCAGTTTGATTTTTGCCGCGAAGCGGCTTTCAACGCCTGGTTTTTCCAGGGAGTTAAGGGGATAATTCCCCTTTTTTTACATCAGGCTCGGCAGGAACGTCACCAGTTCCGGCACCATCAACATGAGCGCCACGCAGATGGCGTAGGCGGCCACGAAATAGGCCACTCCCTTGAAGGCGTCGGTCATGGAGACGTCGGGTGCCATGGACGCGACGATGAACAGGTTGACGCCCACGGGCGGGGTGATGGCGCCCAGCGTGGTGACCACGGTGATGAGCACACCGAACCAGACCGGGTCGTAGCCCATGGCCGTGACCACGGGGAAGAAGATGGGGATGGTCACCAACAGCAGGGCGAGTGCGTCCATGACCATGCCGCCGATGACGTAGATCAGGCAGATGACCATGATAATGACCACAGGCGGGATGGGCAGTCCGGCCACCCAGGTGGCGGTCTCGAAGGGCAGCCGGGAGATGGCCAGGAAGCGGCCGAAAATGACCGCGCCGAGCATGATGACCATGATCATGGAGGAGATTTTCAGGGTGTCGCTGACGGCCAGCCGGAATTTCTCCACGTTCATCTGTCCGGACAGGACCGCGATGAGCAGGGCCAGGGCCGCGCCTGCGGCGCCCGCTTCGGTGGGGGTGAAGAAACCCATGAACAGGCCGCCCATGACCAGGATGAACAGGGTGATCATCTCGATGGAGCCGGGCAGGGAGCGAAGCTTCTCGGCAAAGGTGGTCTTCGGTCCGGCCGGGCCCCAGTCCGGGTGGCGTTTGCACAGATACCAGATGGTCCCCAGGAACAGTCCGGTCAGCAGGACGCCGGGGACCATCCCGCCCACGAACAGTCCGGCGATGGACTGGCTGGTCTGCAGGCCGATGATGATCAGGACCACCGAGGGGGGAATGACCACGCCGAGCGTCGCGCCCGCGGCCACCGAGCCGGTGGACAGGATCGGGTTGTACTTGAATTTCTTCATCTCGGGCAGGGCCACGGTGGACATGGTCGCGGCCGTGGCCGAGTTGGACCCGCAGATGGCCGCGAACCCGGCGCAGGCCAGGACCGTGGTCATGGCGATGCCGCCTTTGATCTGGCCCATCCAGGCGTAGGCGGACTTGTACAACCGCTCGTTGACGCCGGAGTAGAAGCAGATCTGGCCCATGAGGATGAACAGGGGAATGACGGTCAGCCCGTAGTTGGAAAAGACGTTCCACATCTCGGTGCCGAGCATGCCCGTGGCCGCGTTCCAATTGAGGATGTAGGCGAAGCCGGAAAAGCCGATGAGGCCCATGGCGAAGGCCACGGGGATGCGGAACAGGAAGATGGACGCCAGGAGCAGAAGGGTGCCGAGAATGCCGGTGGTGATCGGGTCCATTACGCCGCCTTTTCCCGGGTCAGGACCTTGAGCGTGTCCACGGCCAGGACGAAGGCCAGGGCGAGGCACCCGGCGGCCGAAGCGAACACGAAGGGATGGAAGACGATCTGGAGGGTCTCGGAAACCTCGCCGGTTTGAACCAGGAACAGGGCCCATTTCCAGGTCTCGATGCCCGCCAGGAGGAAAAAGCCGCAGGACAGCCCGTTGGTGGCCGCATCGGCCAGCCGCCGGAACCAGGCCGGAAAGCGGGAAAGCAGGATGCCCACGGCGATGTGCGCCTTGCGCCGTTGGGCGAAGGCCAGGGAAAAGGAGGCTACCACCGCGCCGAGAAAGCCCATCAGTTCGAAGGTGCCCTGGACCGGCGTACCGAAGACGGACCGCAGGACCATGTTGGCGCAGGCCAGCAGCATCATGGAAACGAGAAATACGCCAGCGAGCACGGCCAAAGCCTTGGCCGTCAGTTCGCTGGCGCGGTCGAGAAATCGCATCATGGGAGCCCCGAAAAAAACCGCCCCCGCGCGGACGCGGGGGCGGATCGTGTTACAGGGATTCGTATTTGGCCTGAAGATTGAGCAGGTCTTCGAGCACCGCGTCGGCATCGATGCCCGCCTTGGCGCATTCGGCCTTCCAGGCCTCCACCAGGGGCTGGCCCAGTTTCCTGATCTCGGCGTGTTCGGCCGGGGTCAGCGCGTGGACCTCCACCTGGTACTTTTCCCGGGACCAGTCCAGGGAGTCGTTGATGTGGGCGTCCAGGTACCGGCCGGTCCACTGGGCCTGATCGCGGGCCAGGTCGTCGAGGACCTCCTTCACGTCGCCGGGCAGGGATTCCCATTTGGCCTTGTTCATGATCACGGCAAAGGGATAGACCGGCAGGTTGGTGATGGTCTCGTGGCGGCAGCTCTCGGCGAAGTTGAAGTCCTTGAGCACGTCGAAGGAGGATACCAACCCTTTGACCACGCCCTTTTGCAGGGCTTCGGGGGTCTCGGACATGGGCATTCCCACGCCCTGGGCGCCCAGGCCGCTCAGCACGCGCAGGATGGAGCCCGAGGCGCGCAGGGGCATGCCCTTGAGATCGGCCAGGGTCTTGACCGGCTCCTTGCTCATGATCTGGGACGGGGCCGAGGTGAACAGGGTCAGGACCTTGACGTCCTTAAACTCCTCGGGCTGGTATTTTTGGAAGAGGTCCCACATGGTCAGGCTGGCCGCCTCGGTGGAGGTGAAGGCCACGGGCAGGTTGACCGCGGACATGAGCGGGAATACGCCGGGATAATAGGCAATGGAGATGCAACCGATGTCGGCCTGACCGGTCTGCACGCCGCGCAGCATGTTCTTGGCCCCGAGCAGGGTGGAGCCGGGAAAGGTCTGGACGGTCAATGCGCCGCCGGTGCGCTTCTCCACCTCGGCCTTCCAACGCTCCATCTGGACGCAGGGGAAGGTCTTGGAGGGCGGGAAGTTGGCATAGGTCACCATGGTTCCGGCCAGGGCCGTGGCCGCCATGAGGCAGAGCCAGGCCAGACAGGCGGCCAGCACGGTCATCGGTTTTCGCATCACTCTCTCCTTAATAATGCGTGTTGGAGGCGATCGGCCGACCGCTCCCTATTTGGCGTTCAGATCGTAGGCCAGGACCAGGGTCTTGCGGTTGCCGTAGCCGTAGCCCGTGAAGGTGTTGACCAGCACGCACAACTGCTTGTTGCCGTCATTGTTCAGATCGGCCAGGGCCAAGTCCGCGACTTGGCCCTTGATGCGCCGGGTCTTCCAGGCCAGGTTCATGCCCACTTGGTCGTAGACCAGCGAGTGGATCTCTCCCTGAGTGAAGTATTTGTAGTTCTTGAAAATCTGTGCCGTGGCGGACAGATCCTTGTTGACCAGCAGTTCGTAGTGCTTGTCGGAGGTCAGCGGTGCGGCCAGGCCCCGGATGGGAATGTTGTAGACGATGCCGTGCTCTTCGGTCGGGCCGCCGCCCATGCCGACCATTTTGTCGGCGGTCTCGATGACCACGCCGGAGCTGCTGTAGGTTTCGTCACTTTCGTAGAGGCGTTCGAAGCTCTGGCTGTAGACCAGCATCTTGTGGCTGTTGCTGATGACGATGCATTTGTAGCCCAGTCCGTCGGGCAGGTAGGTCAGGTTGTAGACGTTGGCGAAGGGCGGAACCGGGATGGATTGGCCGATTTCGATGCTGTCGCCCTTGATGAATGCCTCGGTGATGTGCTTGTCGAAGAGGTCGCGCTGGCCTTTTTTCTGGGCCACCAGGATGGGCATGTAGGTCGGCGGGAGGCGGAGCACGCCGAGGAAGCGGTCCACCTTCTTGACCAGGTATTTGAACTTGCCCCCCTCGAAGGTCAGGATGCTGGAGCGGGGGGTGCCGCGCGGGGCGCGGATGCCGCCCTGGTTCTCGAACTGATAGGCGCCGATGATGAATTCGGGCAGGCCGTCGCGGTTGAGGTCCGCCACTTCGAGGCGCACGCTCATGACGTTGGCGGGCAGCTCGAAGGTGTTCAGGTGCTGGAGCTTGCCTTCTTTGAAACGGTAGGCCGAGATGGCCGATTCCTGGAGGACGAACAGTTCGTTGCGGCCGTCGGCATCGCCGTCGGCGACGTACATGCCGAAGGAGTAGAAGGGCAGGGTCTGGCTTCTCCACCGGCCGGTGGTCTCGGTGCCGCCTTCATAGCGGAACTGCGGGTTGAGGGCGGCCGCCTGGAACGGCTTGCCGTCTCCGGTCAGGAACGGGCTGTCGGAGGGCGCCGCGGCCTGCATCGTGTTCTTTTCCACCTGCGCCTTTTCCACCGTGCCATAGCCCGGGCGGTTGAAGACGTCGCCCTGAATGACTCTGGCCTGGGAGTCCAGCCATCCCGTCATCTGGTCGATGTCCACCTCGCCCTTCTTTTGCCAGGACTTGCCGTCGGCGGAAACCGCGTCGATGCGCAAATGCGCCTTGGTGTCGAGAATGGCGATCTCGCCGTACATGAGATAGTCGACGCCCATGCCGCGCAGGGCATTCAGCGCCGCGCCCTTGTCCTTGGGCACGGTCACGGATTTCAGGCTCTTGGTGGACGGCTCGGCGTGTCCGAGCCATTCCAGATCGTTTTCCAGGCTGGCCTGGACCGCTCTGGAAAAGTATTCGTATTTCTGGGGACCATTGTAGACGAACGGGAGGACCGCATAGGTCTTGGCTCCCTGGGCCATGGCCGGAAGGGCCAGGAGCAGAGTCGCCGCGAGGGCGGTCAAGACGGTGATGACGGGTTTTCTTGCCATGTATTCCTCCGGAAGGTAGGTGATAGCCTACGTTAATGACTTGTGTGGACGTGCGGTTTCGCACGGGAGGCCCTTGTACCAGTTTCCTGGCTGGATGCAAAGGGCCAAGAAGGTTGATCTGGCGGGCCGTAGCCGCTATTGCTGCCGCCGGCGGACGGGCCGGCCGGCATGGTGGCGGTCCGGTGTCCGGGCCGCCGCAGGGAGAGTTCATGACCCAATTTGGACGCACCTTCCGGCTGGTTTGCGACGAGCCGGCCATCCCGGTGGTGGAGGGATTGCTTCGCGAGCAGGGCTTCGATTTCGAGCCCGAGCCGTTTTTCGCCTATGCCCGCAGGCTGGTTCGTGAGCCGTTTCCCCTTGGGGAGAGCCTGGCCGCCCGGTTCGGGCTGATCTACATTCAGGATCGCTCCTCCATGTTGCCGCCGTTGACCCTGGCCCCGCCGACCGGAGCGAGCGTCCTGGACATGTGCTCCGCCCCGGGCAGCAAGACCAGCCTGCTTTCCCGCCTGGTGGGCCCGCGGGGATTCGTCTTCGCCTCCGAGCCGTCGGCTGACCGGCTGGCTACCCTGCGCGCCAACCTGCGCCGTACCGGTTCGGTGAACACGGCCACGGCCAAGGCCATGGCCCAGGACCTGCCCTTTGCGGACGGCGTCTGGAGCCACATCCAACTGGACCCGCCGTGTAGCGGCTGGGGGACCGTGGACAAAAATCCCAAGGTCATGGAGGTCTGGTCCGGGTCCAAGACGGCCCCGCTGGTCTCCTTGCAAAAGACGCTCCTGCAAAAGGCGGCGGACCTGCTTGAACCCGGCGGAACGGTTCTGTACTCCACCTGCACCACCAATATCGAGGAGAACGAGGATCAGGTCGCCTGGGCGCTTGGGGCCCTCGATTTCGATCTGGAGCCCCTTGCCAAGCCCGCCGGGTTTGTTTTTGAGCCGCCGCACCGGCCCGGCCTGGACGGCGTCCTGCGCGTTGCCGAGGGCTCGGACGGCCAGGGGTTCTTTCTGGCCCGATTCGTGAAACGGGGCGAGGCGAGCGCAAGTCCCGTCGCCCCCGCGCAAAAAAGAGACCTGCCGGGTACCCGCCTGAATCTGGCCCGGATGCTCGGCGGCGACGGGCTGGACCTGACCCGGCTGCCCCGGGGCGAGGTCTTCGACTTCGGCGGCAAGGCGTTCTTCCTGCACGAGCGGGCGTTGGATCTGATGCCCGGCTCCCTGCGCTGGCAGGGATTTCCCCTGGGCAAGGTGGCGGGCAAGGGCGACCGGATCAAGTTCACCCCGGGCCCGCTGGCCCGCATGCTGCTCACCGAAGACCCGGCCCAGGCGTCTTGCGACGTGTTCGAAGCGGAAGATATCGAGGTTTTGGAACGGCTTTTCACGGGCCAGAGCGTACAGTTCAAGGCGGGCCGGGGGAGCGTGGGATTGTATTATCGCGGCCTGCCCGTGGGATGGCTCGCCCGGAAGGGTGGCCGCGTTCTTTGGGCCGCGAAATAGGCAAGCTATTTCAGACGGTTGAAGATTGTAAAATTTTTGTCAAAAAGCGTTGACAAAAGGCGGCCGTGTGGGCAGTATGCCCTTCGCTGAACGCGGTTGGGAGCTTGGCCAACAGCGCGCCGCCACTGCCGAAAGTGGTTGACAAGCGTCACGGGCCAAGCTAAAGACTCTCTTCCTGCGGGCGCGTAGCTCAGCTGGGAGAGCATCGGCCTTACAAGCCGAGGGTCACAGGTTCGAGCCCTGTCGCGCCCACCATCTTTGACATAAGGGGTAGCTTAACACCCTTTATATAATAGAGCGGAGCCGTAGTTAAGCTGGTTATAACGCCGGCCTGTCACGCCGGAGGCCGCGAGTTCGAGTCTCGTCGGCTCCGCCACTAAAGATCAAGGACTTCAAGCAATTAGCTTGAGGTCCTTTTTCTTTTTTTGATAATTGGTCGAAACTCAGGAAGTCCATCAATATAGTCCAAAAGGTTTTTTATTGTGTTTTAGCTGTTTTGGCTTCTGTAGTAGTCGATATCCTTCAGCCTTTTGCTAAAGGCATTTTGTGATGCATGGGGGAGATTGGTCATGGCGTAGATGCATAATTCTTCACCCTTGTCAAAGTCTTGCACACGAATAGCGACTTCAACCAGCTGACGCAAAGCAGATATTACATTCATACGTACTTCAGCTTCTATGCGATTGACGTCGACATCTTGAATGAATTGATAATATGCGTCGCCTTCGTAAAGGATATCAAAGAATCTCGTTTTTTGGACAGCACAAGCAGATTTAAATTGATCGTGAGTAATTTCATCTAAGCGTTTCTTAGTTTTCAATTGCTTCCTTTCATCTATCCAAAAAATTGCCTTGTAGAGTATTAGCAAGGAAAATATATCAACACAAATTAAGTCATCTGTTTTGAGTTGAGCTGATGATTCTGAGAAGTGATCTTCGATTAACCGTATCGCTTTTGACTTATGTTCTTTCCCTCCAGCAGACCAGCAAAGACTTGCGAAAAGTTTAATAAACCTGTTGTCGAGCCTAAAAGTGTTGTAGTAGGTGTTGCATAACTCAATCGCTTCGAGTCTTTTACCTCTGTCATTCGCGTAGTAATTAACTGCATTGAGAATCGCTTTAAAACGTATACTGGATGGTGCCGATGATCGATCTAAAACAAAGCGGTACTGCTCTATCACGTTTTCTTCAGTTTCTGTGTATCTAGAAGAGTCAGCGCTTCTTAAAAGAGCTTCGTCGATTTCAAAAGAATTGTCCGATCCTACTCTCCCAATGTTTCGTATGACTTTCTTTTTGAAACTTGCCGCAAGGTCTTCAAAAGACGATTTCATTATCTGGAAAATTTCTTTTGAATACACCTTGAAGAATTTGCCATCTAATTCGATTATTCTTAATTTTTGCAAATCTATTAGTGATGAAGTGAACCGATCTCCATCTTTGTCCATTTCAACAACATAAGCGAGCTTTGCTACCAAGTTTGAAAGTTCGTCTTCGTCGACCAACTGACTGATTGTCCCAAATAATTTTTTTGAGTTAAGTGTGAGATAGTCGAAGATTCTTCCGTATAGGAAGTCGATCGCTGCTTCAGAATTCTTGAGATCTTTGTCTATGATCTTGTCAATGTTACCATTTTGCATCCACAGGTATGCAAACTGGTATATAAAAATTGGCCTTCCGCTTGTTATATCATGAATTGTCTTGCCAAGGTTTTTGTCAGTGATGTTTTCTTGGTATGGTTTTATTTGTTCTATTTTGAACTCATTAATTAATACTTCGTAAAGGAACTCTAGGGTCCTCTTCGTGTCGAGTTCATTGGTTCGAATCTCTTCACCAATGACTGAGTTTGATCTAGTTGTAATTAGGACTTTATGGCGATCAATATCAAGTTTTCTGGTGAACGCTTCGATTAAAGCTCTTTCGTCAGGGGGGAAAGTCTCAAAGTCGTCAATAATAATGAGGACTTTCCCCTCGTAGTTTAGAATCTTATTCTTATCGGCTGAGAGCTCACCATGAATTACAGAATTTGTTTCTTCGATGATGTCGTTAAAGCTTCTTGCAGAAGGCTCGTTATCTACTACTTCTCCGCTAAAGTAATTGTAGTATCTATCTTTAGCACTATAAAAGACAATGTAGTCGAAATATTTTTTGTTGACAGATAGGTCTTCGCATATACTTTGAACTGATGCGGTTTTACCTACTCCTCCGTGCCCCCATACTGTGGCGCTTGCTGAAGCTCTATTTTTCGTCAAAAAATCTTTGATCTGTCTTTTTACGCCAACATCTATATACTTTTTGTAGTTGTTTCTGAATTCGTTTATGATTGTTGAGTTTTCTGTTCTTTTTCTTTTTCCGTCATGTTCTATTGTGATATTTATCAATTCTGGCCATACCACATAGAGCTCACCAGTTTTTCCAAGCTGATTGTATTGAACTTTTCCAATCAGTTTTTCCTTGATACTGCGATACATGTAGACACTGTCTTCATCTCTGATGTGTATGAATGGAGATACCCTTTTAAATTTTCCACTATTAATTCTTATGTATAAGTTGTTTTTCTGTGCTGTCGTTGCATGTGATGGACAACTGTAGTAATCATATTCATTTCCATCTGCATTATAAACTGTACCATGTAGGATTTTATCCTCTTCTTTGTCGATGAAGATCATGTCGTATTTGTTTTCAAATAATGCGCTGCTGTTTTCTATATCGTTTATAATGTTGTTGTATCTATCTATTACAGTTTCAGTTGCGTCCTCGTAAGCGAAACCATGGCCTATTATATTGTTTCGGAAGCTAGGATACTCATTTATTCTTTTCGATATTTTCTTATTTGAAAAGAAGGCCTTGTCCAAGTCGAGCATCCTAGAAATTTCTACTATTACCCCTATTGATGGCGCCGGTAACTCTCTCAGGACGAATTCCTTGTCATCTGCCTCTAGTTGTTCGAAGTTATCATCCCAAAGGTAAGCAAGAATTAGAATAAGCATATACTCGATTTTTGAGCGCAAATATGTGCAAAGGATATCTTGCTTCGCAGGTTGCTTCCTGAAATAGTTTATTTTTTTATTTAGTTTTGATAATATAAAATCCATGATACTTCCTTGCACTGAATGTTTTCTGCAAATATTAATCGCGATCATTCTCCCTATACACAACTCGATTTATTTGCCAATAAAAAGGCCGGAGCTTTCGCCCCGGCCTTGTTTTTTTAGCGACTATTTTATAGGCGCAGCCTAGAAGGTCCCATCAATCTGTTCGAGCGCGTTGTCGAGCCCAAGCTCGTGGAGATAGCGGGCTGTCGTGTTCGGGGTCTTGTGGCGCAGGATACGCTGGATCAGCGAGGCCGGGGGCCCCGCGTGGAACAGTTCCGTGGCCGTGAGGTGGCGGATGCCGTGGTAGCCGAAGGGCTCCACTCCGGCGGGGATGCAAGCCCGGAAGTGGGCCTCTGCCATGGGGAATCCCCGGCATGGGCGCTATCCGCTTTTCCCGCTATCCTGGAAAAAGGATTTGTCCACGGCGAACCCGCGCAGCCGGGCCAGCGTTTCCGCATCGCTGAATATCTCCCGCAATCCGACGACCGCCGTGAAGACAAAGGCCTTTCCCCGTTGGTTGAGCTCAAGATAGCCCTTGTCCACGAGTTCGAGAAAATCCCGCCGCGCCGTGGGATAGGCGATCCCGTGATTGTTCTTGTGGTAGCGGATCGTGAATTCGGCCTCGGCATTGCGCAGGGCCCGCCCCACGATGGAACGCTGCCGGTCGTTCAACTGGGGGTCGTTCTTGAGCATCTGGCGCAACTCCCGGTCCCATTTCTCCCATGCCTCGACATAGTGCTCGACGACCCTGAGCGAGACCAGCATCAACTGGGCGGCCAGGGTCTGGAGCGACGTCAGGTCCCCGGGGCTCCGCCTGCGCAGGTTCTCGAAGGTGGGCCGGTCGAAGGAGACCAGGGGCGGAAGAATGCGTCCCGCGTCCCAGTCCAGCTTGGCCCGGGAGGCGGGCAACAGGCCGAGCACGGGCAGGTCGTGTTTCAGGGCGTAGAGATGCGCGACGAGACGGCCCACTTGGTAGCTGACCTGTTTGAATGGGCGGTAGAACCGGAACGAGTCCGTCAGGATCAGGGCCCGCAGGAGGTCATAGTCGTACTGGCTGCCGGTCTCGCCGTTCGCATAGGCGGCGATGTGGTCCAGTTGCCTGTCCGCGAACCGCTCGACCATGGCGTCCGGCCATTCGAACAGGCCGGTGCCCAGGGGGGCCTGGCTCGTGGCGAGGGCGTCCATATCCACTCCCTTGAGCAGTCGGTCGCGGAAATGCACGAACAGGTCCCTGGAGAAGGGTTCGTGGAGAAACTCCGAAAGATGGTCGATGGCGTAGAAGGTGTTGTACACAAGCTGCTCGGTCGCGTTTTTGGGCGCTTTGTCGAGCCTGAGCAGTATGTCCGCGTCCTTCATGGAGATGGAGAGGCCGTCCAGCTGCGTGGCGGCGATGGTTTCCGGGATCCGGACGTTCATGAGAAAGTGCTGGCCCCCTGCGGACGTCATGGTCCGGTGCAGATGGGAGTCCGGGGCGCAGGCCCTGGTCACTATGGTGACCACGTCCGAGAGCTCGTGCGTCCGGCGATACCAGTGCTCGCCGTCGTTCAAGTCCGGGATCGGGAGCTCAATCCCCATATAGCGGCTCATCCGGTGCATAAGCTCCCACATGCCGAGGGGACTCATGCCCGGAGGCAGGCTCTGGGACAGAAACTCCTCCCAGGTAATACATCGCTGCGCGAATCGTTTGATCATCGCCTGGAATTCGGGAGTATTGAAAACCTTCCAAATATCCCGCCCGGATGCGGGCGATCCGGTGTCGGTCATGTGCCGCTCCATACCATCCAAGATTGTTTTTGAATCATCGGGCGGCAACATCCGTCGGCAACCCGATGGGAAAGCATCCATTTCGTCCGAGGCGGTCAGTCGGCCCGGTCCCCGTGGCGGGTGTCGCTGCCTCAAACGTTCTCTACGCTACGGCAGTATATATATCATCCGAGTCATTTTTTGGCAAAAACTTATACATGCTCTGAAAATATATAAATAGTGCGCGCGTTGGGTGCAAAAAATAGTTTGCGGGAAATAGTTGGTTCAAAATGCCGGTAGCCGTCTCGGAGCCTGCGCCTCCCCTTGCCCTGCTCGGAGCGGGAGTCCAAGGAGAAGGCAGAGGGATAACGATACGATCATTTTTTAACATATATCAAAGTGGTTAGGGCTATTCACGCCGTTTGTCTCCCCGCGCCTTCGCAGAGTCCTTGCCGAACGGTTCGCTTCGTGCCTGCTGCTGGGATGACGCCCAATCTATCCTTTTTGCATCACCACCGTATTGGTCAGAATAATGGTCCGTGTTTATCATGCAAAATCTCTATTGTGTATACTTCTATCACTTCAAATCTTGTGCAACATATACAAAATCTACATATTGACACACTAAAGGCAGGGAGATACGGCAAAAATTAAGAGGTTGTGAATACGGATAGAGTCGTACATCGGCGGAACCGGAGACAAGGCGGATTCTCTTAACGAAGTGAAACCGAAAGGAGGCAATCACATGCCTGAACAATTGTTGGATTTTACGGGAAAGGTTCTCGCCCTGACGGGCGGCGGCTCTGGCATAGGGCAGGCGACCGCCATCGCCTTTGCACGGCAGGGCGCCAAGGTCGTCATCGCCGGGCGAAGCAACGCGGATGAAACTCTGCGCCGTATCAAGGAAGCCGGCGGCGAGGCCATATTTGTACGCACCGACGTCAGCGTCTCCTCCGATGTGCGGAACTTCATCAAGACGACCATCGACACCTATGGACGGCTCGACATCGCCTTCAATAATGCCGGATTGCTCCCCCCGACCGTCGACCTGGCCGATCAGACCGAAGAGGACTTCGACAAGATCATGGCCGTGGACGTCAGAGGGGTCTTTTTGTGCATGAAGTACCAGATCCCCGAGATGCTCAAGGTCGGAGGCGGCGCGATCATCAACTGCGGTTCCATCGTCAGTCTCGTGGCCGACCCCGGAATGAGCCCCTACGCGACGGCTAAGCACGCGGTCGCAGGCATGACCAAGGCCGCCGCCTTGGAATATGCGGCGCGCAATATCCGCGTTAATACGATCTGCCCCGGTCTGACCGAAACCGGCATGACAAAGGGCTGGCTGGCCGACCCGGAAATGCGTGAACTGGTCAAGTCCTACAATGCGGCCCACCGGATCGCCTCGCCGGACGAGATAGCCGGTATCGTCCTGTTCCTGGCTTCGCCGATGGCGTCCTTCGTCACCGGCGGCGTCTATCCCGTGGACGGTGGCCAGAGCGCCCACTAACCGCGCATCGAACGAGGGAAACCCATGAAGATACTTGTCGTATTCAAATGGTCGCAGGACCCGCAGGACGCCAGGGTGAGCGCCGACGGCGCCGTCGACTGGCAAGGCGTCAGGATGTCGGCGAACGACGACGATCCCGCCGCCATGGCGGTTGCCAGGGATATCGCTTCCCCGGACGGCGAGATTGTCGGGCTGACCATAGGCGATGGGGAAACGGCCTGGGCGGCGGCGCGCGGAGCGTCGAGCACCGTGGTCGTGTCCGACGCCCGGACCAATGCGGACAGCGCCGTCACCGGTGCCGTCCTGGCCGCCGGGGTCAGGCGGGCAGGCGATGTGGATGTCGTCGTTATCGGCGATTCCGCGTGGGATTACGGCGTGGTCGCCTCGCTGGCGGGGCAGCTGGGCTGGCCCGCACTGGCGAACGTCCTGTCCGTCGAGAAACGGGATGGGGCGCTGCGGGCGACCCGCAAGATCGGCAGCGGCACCCAGATCGTCGATGTGACCGGGCCCGCCGTTCTGGCCGTGGTCGCCAACCGGGCCGAACAGGAGATTCCCGGAATGAAGGCTGTTCTCGCCGCGCGCAAGAAGCCCGTGGACACGATTGGCCTGGCGGATTTGGCGATTGACCCACCGGCCGTGGTTTCCTCGCGGGGGACGAAGCTCCCCGATGTCCCGCCGGCACAGATTATCGACGGCTCGGACCCCAAGGCCGCTGCCGGACGGCTGATGGCGGCCCTGCATGCGGAAAACGTGTTGTAGGCATGGCCGGAGCCGCGTGAGCAACAGGAGGTGGCAAGTGAGTGGAGATAGTTGGCTTATCATTACCGATGAAGGACGCATAGGCGGGATGCTTTCCGCCGTCCGACAGCTTGGCGGCAAGGTCACGGCGGTGGTGGTCGGGCCTCGTGGCCTGGCGGACACCGTCGCGGCGAAAGGGCCTGACCGGGTTCTCTGGTTTGCCGTGGAGGAGGGCTTTCCGCCCGAAGCGTACGGAACGCAAGTCGCCGAGGCGGCAAAGACCGCCGGGGTACGGGTTGTCCTTTCGTCGGATGTGCCGTCGGGGCGTGTGCTGCTCGGCATGGTTGCCGCGCAGACGAACAGCGCCGTGGTCGGTTCGATTCGGAGCCTGGCCGAGGATGGAGATAGTCTTCTGGTCGGCCGGTCCGTGGCCGACGGCAGGGCTGTCGAGACCCTGGAAGTGACCGGTTCACTGGCCGGTATTTTCGACGGAAAGGATGTGGACCTGCCGCCCGGCCAGCCCGCGACCGTCGAGGAAGTTCCGGTCCGCCAGCCGGACGGCGCCTTGCGTGTCGTGGAGACCCTGCCTGCGAGCGCGGAGAGCGCCGGGCTGCTGTCCGCGGAGCGTGTGGTGGGCGCGGGCTCGGGAATCCGGGCCAAGGAAGACCTCGAACTGATCCGGCAACTGGCGACAGCCGTTGGCGCGGAGATCGCCTGCAGCCTGCCCGTCTGCGACGACATGCGGTGGTTCGAATCGGCGCGTGTCGTCGGGTCCTCACATCATCAGATCGCTCCGGCTCTTTATATCGCCGTGGGCATCTCCGGGCAGCCGCAACACATGTCCGGGCTGCGGGACGCCAAGGTCATCGTGGCCGTCAATAACGATCCCGAGGCCCGGATCTTCAAGCATTGCAATTATGGAATCGTCGGGGACCTCTACAAGGTCGTCCCCGCATTGGCAGAGGAATTCAGGAACGCCTGTTGATCGTGAATGAGTAACACACTCTTTTATCAGGAGAAATAGAATGTCTGACCAAAACATCGCTTTCGATACTGAATACGACGTTGTCATCATCGGTGGCGGCGGCTCTGGAAAGTCTGCGGCTCTCACGGCGGCTCAGGGTGGGCTGCGCACCGCGATCCTGGAGAAGATGGAACAAACGGGCGGAAGTTCGATCTACGCCGAGGGAACCGCCGCGTTCGAGTCCAGCGAACAAAAGAAGCGCGGTGTTCCGGATCAGGAAGGAAAGCACTTCCCCTCGCGGGAGGAGGGATTCCGCCGATATATCGAATATAGCCACCATCGGGCCAACCCCGACGTCGTGCGAATGCAGGTCGAGAACACCGCCGAAACCATCGACATCCTGAAGTCCCTGGGGATCGAGTACACCGACGTCTCCATCTATGCGTACGACCAGCCCCATGAGCTGTACACGTTCCACCGGCCGGACGGTTTGGGCGAACGCGTCCAGGAGGTCCTGTTGCGCGCCTGCGTCAATGCCGGAGTGGACATCTTCACGTCGACGCCGGCCAGAAAGATTTTGATGAAGGACGGCGCCGTGACCGGGGTCGTGGCCGAGGATTCCGATGGGAACGTCATGAACATCGGCTGCCGGGCGGTGATTTTGGCGACTGGCGGTTACGGCAACAACCCGGAACTGGTGAAGAAGTACTCGTGGCTCTACCGCAGTGCGGACTTCACCTATCAATGCGTTCCCACGGAGAACACCGGCGACGGACTGACCATGGCCCTCGAGGTCGGCGCCGACACGGAGAACATCGGTGCGATAATGATCGTCCCGTGCGCGCGAAGCAAGACCCTGACCTCGCATGCGAGCGGCGCCGGTTCCCAGCCGGTCCTGTGGGTGAACAAGACGGGCCGTCGCTTCGCCAGCGAGGAAGTGGCCATGAGTTTTGCCGACGCCGGGAACACCGTGGCCAAGCAGCCGCAAGCCACGGTGTATGCGCTCATCGACAGCGACACCGTGCAGCACCTCATGACCGAGGGATCGGACATCGGCCTCGGCGATTTCATTGAATACCACATGAAGCTGGTCCGGCTCCAGGCGGAACTGGATCAGGATGTCGCCGACGGCATCGCCTGGAAGGCGGACACCATCGAGGGCCTGGCCAAGGCCGTAAAGCTCGATCCCGCCGTGCTCGCCAATACGGTGGATGAATACAACGATGCCTGCGACAAGGGGTATGATCCCTTGTTCTTCAAGCCCGCCAAGTTCCTTCGCCCCGTGCGGAAGGCCCCGTTCTACGCCATCAATATGGCGGCGAGCGTGCTTGCTTCGGACGGCGGCATTCGGGTCAACGGCGATCTTCAGGTCACCGACCAAGACTACAACCCCATTCCGGGATTGTACGCCGTGGGCAACGACGCCAGCGGCTTGTTCGGCGACACCTACAACCTGGATGTACCCGGAACGGCCAACGGCTTTGCGCATGCGTCGGGGCGGGTCGCCGCACGGCATGTAATCGCCATGTGCAAGGAATCGTAGGGTCACATTCTCGGACACGCTCCTACCGATCGAGGGAGGTGGGCCTGGCGGCCATTCGCGGCCGCTGGTCCGCCGCCCTCCCGGTGGGTTCCCGGTTGAGACAGGAGGTAGCAGGAATGAATGCAGAGAACCAATCCCCGGATGTCGATTTCGACGTCATCGTCGTCGGAGCCGGTGTGGCCGGTTGCGTCACGGCATACCAGCTGGCCGTCAAGGGACATTCCGTGCTTCTGGCGGAGCGGGGGCCGAAGCCGGGTAGCAAGAATCTGTCGGGCGGCGTTTTTTATTGCAGCGTGATGAAAGAGGTTATGCCCGAGTTCGAGGCCGAGGCGCCGATCGAACGCCGGGTGACCCGCAACTGCCTGAGTTTTCTCTCGCCCACATCCTTCGTCAACCTGGACTATCGTGATGAACGGCTGGCCCAGAACGGGACTGCCGTGACCGTGCTCCGGGCCAAACTCGACGATTGGCTGGCCACCAAGTGCGAAGATGTCGGCGTGACGTTGATGCCCGGCATCAAGGTCGACGGGCTGCTCAAGGATGCGGACCGGATTGTCGGCATCAAGGCGGGGGACGATACCTTGCGCTCGCATGTGGTGGTCGCGGCCGACGGCGTGAATTCGTTCCTTTGCCGGGATGCCGGCATCCGGGCGACGGAGCCGACGAACCATCTGGCCGTCGGGGTCAAATCGGTCATCAGGTTGCCGCGCGAGGTGATCGAGGAGCGGTTCAATCTCAATGGCGACGAAGGGGCCGCGTATGCCGTGGTCGGCGATTGCACCAATGGCGTGGGCGGCGGGGGGTTCTTGTATACCAACATCGACTCCATCTCCATTGGTGTCGTGCTCCGGCTCGACGATCTTGTCGAACGCGGCGAGTCGTCCTCGGACCTGCATGACCGTTTCTTGAGCAATCCGGCGATTGCGCCGTTTCTCAAGGGAGGGGAATTGCTCGAATACGGCAGCCACCTGGTCGCCGAAGGAGGTCGGGCCATGGTGCACGACCTCACCCGGCCGGGCCTGGTCGTTGTCGGCGACGCCGCCGGATTGACCCTCAACACCGGGTTGACCCTCCGGGGCATGGATCTGGCCGCGGGGTCGGGTATCGTGGCGGCAAAGACCATCGACACCGCCTTGCAACAGGGGGATTTCTCCCAGGCCTCGCTGGACGCCTATACCGCCGAGCTCGATGCGACCTTTGTGGGCCAGGATATGCGGACCTATGCCAAGGCACCGGACTTTTTCCTGAATCCGCGCATGTATGGAGACTATGGCCGGTTGTTGAGCGACGTCTTGTACGGTGTCTATAATCTCGACATGAAGCCGCGTCGGCATTTGCTGCCCATGGTGATGGCCGCGCTGAAGGAATCGCCGGTAAAGGCCATGCAACTCGCCAGAGACGCCTACGCGGCAGTGAGGGCGCTATGAACACGAATCAATTCGGGACCGTCACCGAACGGCTTGACAGGAACCACTATGAAACGGATGTGGAGCAGTCCCATATAACGGTCGATCAGGCCGCTGCCAGGGCCGCGGACGCCGGTCCGTTGCTCGTCCGGATCTGCCCCGCCCACGTCTATTCGATCCAGGCGGACGGCACCATCGGGGTTATGGCGGCGGCCTGCCTGGAGTGCGGGGCCTGCCTGGCCGTGGCTCCCCCCGGCGTGCTCTCCTGGCGCTACCCCCGCAGCGGCATGGGCATCACCTACCGCGAAGGCTAGGCGGGACGAAAAGCAGACCCGATTCCGGCGGCATACCGCGTTTGGTTATACGTCCCGCCACGCCGGAGCCCGCGCGTTCGAGCCTCGTCGGCTCAGCCGAGAAAGATCAAGCCCTTACGACTTGCATCGTAAGGGCTTTTTTTTGTCTCACCACCATGCGTTCAGGGGGTGGGGCGCTATCAAGGCAGCGCTTCGGTGGGCTGTTTCTTTGTCATCGCTGCTTGCGCCGGTTCATGCGCTTGATTTCCATGGTTACGTCTTTCCAGCGCTCTTTTTCGACGCAGTCCGCGCTTTTTTCGGTGCGGGCCCGGACGTAGCTCATTTCCCGTTGCATTTTGCGGTAGTTCTCCAGGCGGGCCGGGGAGAGTTCGCCGGTGTCCACGGCGAGGATCACCGCACAGCCGGGTTCGTGCCGGTGCGAGCAGTCAGCGAAGCGGCAGTGATCGGCCAGTTCACGGATGTCGGCAAAGGTCGCGTCCAGGCCATCGCCGTCTTTGGACAAGGCTATTTCGCGGATGCCCGGGTTGTCCAGGAGCAGGCCGCCCCGGGGCATGGCGATGAACTCGCGGGACGTCGTGGTGTGGCAACCCTTGCCCACGCTTTGGCTCACGGCCGCCGTGGCCTGGATATCGCTGCCGTGCAACATGTTCGCCAGCGAGGATTTTCCCGCTCCGGACGAGCCGATCATGGAGACGGTTTGCCCGGCCCCGAGGAAGGCGTGGAGCGCTTCGACGCCGAGCCCGCCCTGTGTGGAGGTGAGGATCACCGGGACGCCGAGCGCGGTGTTCTCCACCTCGTCCCGGCATGTCGCCGGAGATTCGTGGAGGTCCGCCTTGGTCAGGACAATCACCGGGGCCATGGCGCAATTATAGACCAGGGCCAGGTAGCGCTCGATCCGGCGCAGGTTGTAGTCACGGTCCAGGCCGCAAACGATGAACACCGTGTCGATGTTCGCGGCCAATGGCTGTTCGCGCCGGGACGCGCCCTCCTGCCTTCCGCGTGAGCCCGCCTCGCCCCGGCACAGTGTGTTCCGGCGCGGGAGGACGCGTTGGATCACGGTTTCGTCCACGAGCACCCAGTCTCCGGTGACCGGATAGTCCTGCCCCAGGGGGCGGCGCATCCTGCCGGACGGGGTGCAGAGCCATTGCGCGCGCCCGTCGGAGACCGGAAAACGGTCCCGCTGCGCGCTGAGGACCCGGGCCATGCGGCTCATGTCGAGGTTTTCGTCGGCCGCCAGGCGGTCGAAGCGTTCGCTCCAGCCGAGTCGGCGGAGGTTGTCTGTCAGTTCGTCCTGATTCGTGGAAAAGGTCTGTCTCTTCATCTTGATTCCATTGCGGTTGCATCGAAGGGAGCCTTCGATCGTGTCGGATCACGGCCGGCCGACGCTGCGGCCGACGGTCAACGGTAAACGGAATGGGGGATATGGAAAGGGCGTCGAAAAAGACCTGTTTCAGGCGAAACAAGACCTGGCTGGCTGAGTCAACCATAGGGGAGGGCCGCGCCGGGGCGCGGCGCAGAGGCTGCTTAGACCTGCGGGTCGCCCTTTTCCATATTTCGGGCGGCAAGATCCAGAGACCGGGAAATCATCCAAACTCCTTGGTTACACGAGGAGGCTTATCGCAAACGCAATGCTTGTCAAGAGGCTTTACGCGGGGCCCAAGGGGATACCGCTGGGGCGGGTTCCGCTGAAAACAGCAAGCCCCGGAAGCGTTGCGCCCGGGGCTTGCACCTGGGGCCGTCTGGTTGCGAACAAACGGCCTGCATGGGGTTGGGGTGAGGTCTATTGCAAGGAAAATCCGTATTTTACCGGATCGTCTTCATCTATCACATATTGCCCGTAGCCCGTGATATACGCGCTGCCGGTGATCTCCGGGATGATGGCCTTGTACGGCCCGACGGTCGTCTCCCGCTTGGCTTTGCCGATGAATTTGGTGTTTATGACGCTTTCATAGACAAAGGGTTCGTCCAAGGCCAGCTCGCCTCTGGCCCACAATGTCGCGACCTTCGCGCAAGTCCCGGTGCCGCAAGGAGAGCGGTCGATTTGGCCGTCGAAGATGGTGATGTTCTGCATGTCGGTGTCCGGCGATTTGGCCGGGCCGTAGATCTCGCACAAATCGATGGTGGTGATGTGCGGCAGCTCCGGGTGGATGATCTCGATCTGCTCATTCGCGGCCCGGAGAATGGCCATGCCCGCATCGGTCAGCTTGGACGCATTCTCGGTGCAGATTTCGAGCCCCAGCTTTTTGGAGTCGATGATGGCGAAGAAGCTTCCGCCGAAAGAGATGTCCATCGTCAATTTCCCATAGCCGGGAACATCGACTTCGGCATCCTTGCGGTACAGAAAGGCTGGAACATTCTCGAACGACACGCTTTTGGCCTTTCCGCCTTCAACGTTCACGTTCACGCTGACCAGACCGGCCGGGGTCTCCATCTTCACGGACGTATTCGGTTCCTGGACTTCGATCATGCCGGTTTCGACCATGATGGTGTTGGTGGCGATGGTGCCGTGGCCGCACATGTTGTGATAGCCGTTCCCGTGCATGAATATCACGCCGAAATCGGCGTCGGGATTACACGGCGAGGTCAAGACCGCGCCATACATGTTGCAGTGCCCTCGCGGCTCCAAGATCAGAGCCCGATGCAGATCATCATAATGCTCCATGAAGTATGCCTTTTTTTCCGGCATGCTGCTCCCTTTCACTTTCGGGAATCCGCCGACGATCAGCCGCAAGGATTCTCCCATCGTGTGGGACTCGACTGTGAATATATGACGATTTGATTTCATGGAAAAAACCTCCATCGTGTGAGTTTATATGTTTTTCATTGAAATGCTTGGAAGCATGGTTTGCTGCTGTAAAAGCCGGCAATTACGGTGTGTTGCTTTCCGGAATGGCATCGGCGGCCGGGGCGTTCTGGCGCCAGTCCTTGAACATGCTGTAGATCATGGAGGCGGCAGTGTAGAGAATCACGCCGATGACTACCCATTTCAGTACGAACAGGGGCAGAGACTTGACCAGGAATGCGGCGACGAGCACACCGGGAATGCCGGCCATCATGTAGATCAGGGCAACCTTGCGGTCGAGCGCGCCTTCCTTGATGAATTTCAGCGAAGCAATGGGCATGAGAAACGCGCAGGAGCCCATCATGATGGGGAAGGCCGCCCGGGGGGACATGCCCAGGAAGTAGATGAGCGCCATACATGGCGCGTACAGGCCGATGCCCGCCGTCATCAGAATGCCCAGGATGAAATTGCCCACGACGGCGATAACCAGGTTTATCCCGGTCAGTCCGGTGGCTTCGCCGCCGCTCGGCATCCAGCCCATCATGCCCAGGAACATCACCACGGCGGTGACGAGCAGGGCAACACCCATGGTCAGGCGGACCTTCTGCACGGAAAAGTGCGAGATGATGGAGGCGCCGAAATACGCGCCCACAGAGCTGGAAACCAACATGCTGATCAGCGTCACGGGGTCCACGTCGATGGTCGTGATCAGAATACAGCCGGAAAACACTTCCGGAAGGGAAGTGAACACATTCAGCGTTCCCGGAATCTTCTGGTCCTCGATTTGCTTGAAGAACCGCAGCAGGGCCGTGGCGGGGGCGAAGTTGCCTATCCCGAGCGTATCCCCGAACATCGTCAAAAACCCGATGGGAGCGACCGCGCCGACGGTTGCTGTACTTTTCACGTGACGATTCGCACGATAGTCCTTCAAAAAGACAAACAGGAAATATGCACCAAGAAGCACGAGTAACCCGGTGAGAATTCGAACCATTTTGCCCTCCACCGTAGCACGGCAAGCTTGAAATCTTTGTTATCTCATGGTCGGAGTCTTCGGTCGTCCGACGGCCGGAACAATCTCTCACCACGCCATCAGCTCTTGATGTCGCTTCCGATATCGGTTTTCCCCTCCGGAGCGGTCGCCCAAACCACTCCGAAGATGGCGCTCACGATTGAGCTTCAATGCAGTCCCGGCGGTAGCGCCCGTGCATCCCGCCGGGACTGCATGTCCCTGACGTCAGGAACTATTTCAATCAGTTGACAAGGTTATATATCCACAGCTCGCGCCTACAGCAGGTCGGACGGGCTGGGCATCTCGATGAGCTCCCCCAAACGGAGCGGGAAGAGAGGTGGTTGCGCTGTGTACAGCGGCAGATTCTCCAGCGGCATCCCCTGGGCGTCGGCGATCATCTCGACAACGGCCTGGCCGCAGACGCGCCCCTGGCAGGTGCCCATGCCCGGCCGGGCCTGGGCCTTCAGGCCGTCGGGCGAATAGCAGCCACCGCGAATTGCTTCGCTCAGGTCCCTGGCCGTCAGTTCTTCGCATCGGCAGACGATGGCGTCCGGGTGCGGTTGCAGCATGGCGGGTGTGGGGGCGAAGTATTCGTCCAGGAAAGGCTGTAAAGCCTTGCAGCGCCTGATGGTCCGCAGGAAGGGCCGAGCCTCCCTGTCGCGTTCCGCCAGGGGCAGGCGGCCGAGTTCGCGGCAGATATCCAAGCCGACAAGGCTGCCTTCGGCACGGGCCGCCAGCGCTCCGCGGACAGTGACGGTGTCACCGGCCGTGCGCAGGCCCGGCGCGGAGGTCTGGCCCCACATGTCCGCATCCACGTGCCAATAGCGCTGCGTCTGGTCCCAGGCGTGGCGCAGCCGCGCCAGGCGGGTGATGCGACTTTCGGAGACAACCCCCTCGTGGAGCAGCACCGTGGAGGCGGCCAGGCTTTTGCGTTTGCCGCTGCGGGTGGCGAAGCTCACGCTCAGACCCTGCCCGCTTTCGCGGATGGACACGTCCTGCGCGCCCAACACGCACTTTTGCCCGAGGAAAGTCTTGGCCGCCATGTTCATTCCATGGAGGAAATACCCCGGACGGGCCAGTATCCCGGACGCATGCTTCATGGCGCGCATGGCGTTCCCGAGCCTGCCCGTCAGCAGGACGCCGGCCACGGGGACCTTGAAGTGGCTCAAGTGCACGGCCGCCTGAAGGATCAGCGGGCCGTTGCCGCACAAGACCACCGGACCTTCGGGCAGGAGGCCTGCCGATTTCAGCAGCACGTCCGAAGCACCGGACCCCATGACGCCGGGCAGGGTCCAGCCGGGCAGGGGGACGGGGCGTTCCATGGCGCCGGTGGCCAGCAGTACCTGACGCGCCCGGACGAATTGGCTCTTGCCCTGTTGGCTGTAGTACACCCGGTCCGGAGCGATATCCCAGACGTTGGCCCCGGCTTCGAATTGTGCGCCGCATTGAAGAAAGCGCTTTACGAGCGGAAGGCCGTCGGCATAGTCGCTGCCCAGCTTGCCGGACATGGGAGAGGAACCGACGCTGCGGTAGATCTGCCCTCCCGGTTCGGTCTGCCGGTCCACCACCAGGGTGGACAGCCCGTGCCCGGCGGTCTCGATGGCGGCGGACATGCCCGCAGGCCCCGCACCGACGATGATCACATCCCAAACCTTACTCATGGCTGTTCTCCTTGTGGAAATCGGGCACGCCGTTCTGGCGGAAGACCTGCATGCCTTCGACAACGGCCGTCAGGCAGGCCTGTTGATTGGGAACGCCGTCTATCGTCATGAGGCATTCATGGCACACGCCCATCT
Source organism: Desulfovibrio sp. Huiquan2017 (assembly GCF_017351175.1). Taxonomy (NCBI): domain Bacteria; kingdom Pseudomonadati; phylum Thermodesulfobacteriota; class Desulfovibrionia; order Desulfovibrionales; family Desulfovibrionaceae; genus Desulfovibrio; species Desulfovibrio sp. Huiquan2017. The sequence continues at coordinate 128,854 of NZ_JAFMPN010000008.1, forward strand.
GACAGTAGGGGCCGCGTTTTTGCCCGCCGTGGGAAGTGCGGGTCCAGCCGTGGGAGGGGCCCAGGACCGCAGCCGCCACGGTCATTCCCTCTTCGACTTCAAGGGGCTGCCCTTCGAAGTATATTGTGATGGTTTTTCCCTTGGACTCACTGACTTTCTTAAACATTTGCTTCCTCCTACGCCGACGTTTCCCCGACGGGCAACGCCGGAGGGTTGAAGCCAAAACGATCAATGCTCATGTAGCTGGTGTCGATGAACGGCGTTTCGCCGCGAACGAGTTCCGACATGATCTTGCCCGTGATCAGCGAGAGGCTGATGCCGAGGCCCTCATGGCCTGCCCCGACGAACAGGCCCGGGACATGGGTTGTGGAAATGATGGGCAATTCATCCGAAGTCGCGGGGCGCACACCGGCGTAACAACGCAGGAGACGCATGTCCGACAGGGTCGGGAAGAAGTGATTTCCGCGCTCGGCCACGGCCCGCATGACCGCGGGATGGGGGCGGATGTCCATACCCACGAAGCGGCGGCTGCTGCCGACCAGCACCGTACCCGCCGAGGACGGCTCGATGACGAAGGCCACACCGAATTTGTCCATGTCGGGAGTCACGTTTTCACGCTTCAGGCCGTGCTTGGTCAGCAGGTAGCCGTATTCCACGTATGCCTTGCTCAGCAGGCCCTTGACCCGCTCGGTGACCAGGATGTGGCCCTGGCGCGGGCGGATGGGGATGTTCACGCCCAGCATGGCCCCCAGTTGCGGGGTCCACACGCCGGAGGCGAGGATGACGTTTTTGGTGGCGATAAAGCCCTTGTCGGTCTCAACGCCGCTAACCCGGCCATTCTCCGTGCGCAGGCTCGTGACCTGCGTGCGGGACAGGATGGTCGCGCCGTTGGCCTCGGCGTGTTTGGCCAGGCCAAAGCAGAGGCGCATGGGATTCAGGGTACAGTCGTTGTTGAAGTTCAGGCAGGCGAGGACCTTGTCGCCGATATTGGGTTCGCGGTGGCGCAACTCGTCCCGGTCCCAAAGGGTGACGTCGTATCCCTCTTTCTTTTTGCCTTCGTAGTTTTCCTTGACCGTTTCGAGGTGGCTTTCATCGTCCACCAACAGGCCGATGCCCTCGGGGGTGAATTCGAAATCCACCGGCAGGAATTTCTGGGCCTCGTAAAACAGGTTCTGCCCTGTTTTGCAGAATACGCTGTAGTCGCCGGGAGGCGTGTCATAGGTGACCACGTGCCCTTCGCATCGACGGCTGGTGCCCCAGGCGAATTCGCCGCGTTCCACCAACGTCACGTCCACCCCGCCCATGGCGAGGTAACAGGCGACAGCCGTTCCAACGGCCCCGCCACCGATGACGACGGCTCCGGCTGTTCGTTTGCTGCTCATGTCATTTCTCCTTACTACCCTGTGGTCTTCGGGGAATCCGCAACACGCCCCAGGCCCAGAGATGCTTATGAATTTTTAATGGTTGAGATGTCCCATCTGGCTTCGGAATTTTCCCGGCCGCGCACGGCCCGTCAAACATCCAAGGGGACGAGGCATTGCCGTATCCGCTAGCGCGCTTCGGAGGCCGAAGAGCTCGGTTCAAGGTAGACGCTTGCTCCCGGCTCCGGGCAACAGGCAGCCTCCTCCAGCGTACAGTGCTTGGTTTCGGGAGCCATCTTCAGGCTCACTAGGTAGCCGATTGCCGTAATGAACGCCGCCGCCCATACCGTTCCGCTGATACCCAGCCTTTCGAGGGACAAAGGCACGAAATAGGTGCCGATGGCCGCCCCTATCCGGCTCAAGGATGAGGCCAGGCCGACGGCCGAGGCCCGGATCTCCGTCGGAAACAGCTCGTTGGGATAAACGAACTGCAAATTCTGGGAACATCCCGTGGCCAGGGCGTAAACCGAGAACAGCAACAGGATGAGGAAGGGGTTGGCGTTCGTGAAAAGGCCGAGGAGGAATAAGGCCACGGCCGACCAGAAGAAACTGTGCAGCAGGGAGGAGCGGCGGCCCATCTTGTTGATGAGCGGCAGGGGGAGGAGACACCCGAACATGAAGATGACGGTGGTGACCACCGAGCTCATGGTGCCGTGGTCGTGGTTGAGCCCCAGGGCAGCCAGGATCTTCGGCGCAAAGGCGTATACCGAGTACATCGGCAGGATCGCGCACGTCCAAAAGACGGCGATGAACAGCATGCGGGTGCCGTAGCCCGACTTGAACAGTTGCCGGACGCTGGCGGTCTTGGTCGATACGTCCATCGACTTGATCGTTTTCAAGGGAACAGTGGCGTCATACACCAGCTTGAACACCGCGCGGGCCTCTTCATAACGCTGCTGCTTGATGAGCCAGCGGGGTGATTCAGGGGTATGCCTCCGCATGAACAGGAACAGCGTCGCGGGAAGCGCCGCGCTGGCGAGCATCCAGCGCCACGCGTCGGGGCTGTAGGGCAGCATGATGCTTCCGACAACGTAGGCGACAGTCACGCCGAAGGCCCACATGACCACGAGTCCGCCGATGAAGGGACCGCGATATTTCTTCGGGGTGAACTCGGCCATGAGCGCCGTGGCGATGGGGTAGTCGGCGCCGACGGCGACACCGAGCAGGAACCGGATGACGAAGAGATAAAAGGGCGTTTCGGCCCAGAACTGGAGAACCGAACAAAGGCCGAGCGCGATCAGGTCGAGGGTATACAGCAACTGGCGGCCGTATTTGTCCGTCACCCAGCCGCCGGTGAAGCCTCCCAGAAACATGCCCGCCATGGTGGACGCCCCGAGCATCCCTTCCCAAAAGACCGACAGGTTCATGTACGGGGTTATTTGCACCAGGGCGATGCCGATCATGCCCATCACATATCCATCCAGGAACGGTCCCCCCGACGAATAAAAGGCCAGGCGCTTGTGAAAACTGTTCAGAGGCGCATTGTCGCAAAGTTCGGTTAATGATCCACAGCCCATCTCTCTTCCCTCCATAAACTTGGTAATTATCCGCGCAGTTCGACTGCTGCGTGAGTCTGCTTCCGCTTGCGAGAGTCTGTTTTCCTCGCGGCATGACTCATCTGAAATCTTGATCTCCCAGTTTTGAGTGCAATGGGGGGGCGGGTGGTGGCTGAACGCTTCCGAATCGTTCAGAATCGGGGGCTAAGACGAGCAGCCCGCCACCCGCCGAAGGCGTTGGTTAAGAGAATTCTGCGGTAAACTCCATTTCGATGAGCGCCCCCTGGGCGAGGCGGCTCACTTCGACGGTGGCGCGCGCCGGTTTGTGAGCGCCCATGTACTTCTTGTAGACTTCGTTGTAGCCCGCGAAATCATCCCAATTGGTGAGGTACACGGAGGCCCGAACCACGCTCGTCATATCCAGCCCGGCGGAGTCCAGGAGGGATTTGAGATTCTGCATGGCTTGCTCGGTCTGCTCGGTGATGTTCGATCCCACCAACTCACCGGTTTTCCCGAAAGGTCCCTGGCCGGCAAGAAAGAGCAGGTTGCCGCTTCGGATGGCGTCGGTATAGTGACCCAGAGGAGCCGGGCCATTTTTATCGTTGATGAATTCCATAATGATTCCTCCAGGGTAAGAGTTGGCAATTCGTTATGCACATTCCCCCGGCGGCCGAAACCGCCGGGGGAATGTGGTGTTATTTGTTTTCCGTGGGATGCAGTACGATCCGTGCGTCCACGATTTCGATGCCGTTTTCCGTTGCGAACACGGGGTTCAAGTCCACTTCGGCCACATCGGACGACAGTTCGGCGACCATGTAGGATAGACGGCTGACGCCTTCCTCCAGGGCGGGCACGTTGGCGCCGGACTGGCCGCGGACGCCCGTCAGCATCGGATATCCCTTGATCTCGCGGATCATGCGGCCCGCTTCGGGGGTGTTCACCGGAGCGACCCGGAAGGACACGTCCTTGAGGACTTCGACGAAAATGCCGCCGAGACCGAACATGACCGAGGGCCCGAAGGTGCTGTCATAGCTGCTGCCGATGATGCATTCTATGCCGCCGGGCAGCATGGGGGTCAGCATCACGCCGAAGACGTCGGCGTCGGCCTTGTAGGCCCGGCCGTTGGCGATAAGCTGGTTGTAGGCCTCCCGGGCCTTGGCCGTGCTGTCGACATGCAGGATGACGCCGCCGGCGTCGGTCTTGTGCAGGATATCGGGAGAGACAATCTTCATGACCACCTTGTCGGCGCCCATCTCGGTGAATAGCTTGGCCGCCTCGTCCGGGCTGGTGGCCAGGAGATGGTTCGGCAGGTCAAAGCCGTATGCGCGCAGCACTTCGCGGGCTTCGGTCTCCACCAGGTTGATCCGATTCTGGGACCGGACGGTCTTGAAGATGGCGTCGACCTTGGACTTGCGGTCTTCGGGAAGCTGCGGCGGGGTGGCCGCCAGCTCTTCCTTGATCTTTTCCTGGCGGGAGTTGAAGCCGACCAGGGCGCCCATCGCCCGCATGGCGGAATCAATGGAGCCGTAAACCGGGAAGCCGTGCTTGCGGATGTAGGTCAGGCTTTCGGGCTGTTGGGCGTAGTACATGGAGTGCATGAGCACCGGCTTGTCCGAATTGTTCGCCCGCTCGACCAGGCTCTTGGCCACATCCATCTCCATCTGGCGGAATTCCTCGGAGAAGTCGCAGTAGCCGCCGTAGAGACCGGCGATGACCAGGCCATCGACCTCGGGATCGGCCAGCAGCACTTCGGCGCAACGGTCGAAGACCCACATGTCGTGCTCAGGCGTGCCCGCGAGATCAACGGGGTTCTTGATCGGGCAATGGGGCATGAGGATGGCGCGCAGCTTCTTCTGGGTCTCCTCGGAAAGCACGAAGGCGTCCAGGCCTAGGGGTTCGGCCATGTCCGTGGCCATGACGCCATGGCCGCCGCCGTCGGTCAGGATGGCGATGCGGTTGCCCTTGGGCTTCTTGCAGCGGGCAAAGGCCTCGCCGACATCCAGGAGTTCCTGCGGCGTCTCGACCCGGACGACGCCGGCTTGGTTGAGGGCGGCATCAAAGATCTTCTCGCTGCCGGCCAGGGAGCCCGTGTGCGATGCCGCGGCGCGGGCTCCGGCCTGGCTGCGACCGATCTTGATGGCGGAGAGGGGTTTCTTGAGCGTGGCCAGGCGGGCGTTGTGCAGAAAGTTCCGGCCGTCGTCCACGGAGGCGACGCGGAGCCCTTCCATATACATCATGACCACGCGGGTGGCATCGTCCTGGCCCATGTACTCCACGAAGTCCGCAAAGCGCAGGTCCATCTGATTGCCGATGCTGGCCCAGGCGCTGTAGCCGATGCCCCGAGTTTTGGCGTTGAAGTTGATGTCGATGCCGAAGTTGCCGCTCTGGAGTACCAGACCCATGGGGCCGTCGGCCAGATCGATGGTGCTGGCGTTGAGGTGGACGGGCGAGCTGAAGATGCCCATGCAGTTGGGACCCTGGATCCGCATGCCGGCCTTTTGGGCGATGGCGACGATCTTTTTTTCCAGTTCCTTGCCCTCGGGGCCGGTCTCGCCGAAGCCGGTGGCGACCACGACCAGGGCCTTGACACCCTTGTCGGCGCACTCCTGGATGACGGGCAGAATATATTTGGGGGAAATGCCGACGATGGCCATATCCACGGGACCCGGGACATCGGAAATGCTGGCATAGGGTTTCTTGCCCAGAATATCGGCCGCGGCAGTCCTGGAGATGAAGTACAGATCGCCGGTGAACTTGCTGTCGATCAAGCCCTTTGCGGTCCAGTACCCGTATTTTTTCGGATCCGAAGAAGCGCCGATCAGCGCAACGCTCTTGGGTCGAAAAAGAGGATTCAAATCAGACATTTTCTATTTTCCTTGTTCCAAAGTATTAGTTTGCTTCGATGACGCCGATGGCGACATCGGGGCAGACAATCCGGCAGACATTGCACTTGATGCATTTCTCGGGAGCCACCTGGATCACGTAGGCATAGCCCTGGGGGTTCAAATCGGAACCGATGGCGAGGGTTTGCTTGGGACACGCCTCGACACACAGGCCGCAAGACTTGCAACGCACGCTCTCGATCAAATGCAGTTTCATTTTCTTGCTCATTTGCAAGCCTCCTTTTCCGCGGCTTCGATGCCGGCGTTCAGGGCCTGGATGTTCACTTCGAGTAACGCGGCCTTTTTCTTGCCCATGGCGTCGGTAAGCGCGGCAACGACGGCGTCGGTGCCCAGCATGCCGACGGTCTTGACCACGGCGCCCAGCATGATGATGTTGGCCACCCGCACATTGCCCATGTCCTGAGCCATCTCGGAAACCGGCAGGCGCACTTGTGTCACCTCGGGCCGGGTCAGTTCCTTCTTGACCATGGAGCTGTTCACGAACAGCGTGCCGCCGTCCTTCATGCCTTCCAAGGTGGCCTGGTAGATGCTTTCGCTCATGGCCACGCCGATATCCGCGTCGGATTCGACAATGGGATTGCCGATGGGGGTATCGGAAAGGACGACGAAGCCCGTGGAATCACCACCGCGCTGCTCGACCCCGTAGGTCTGGGTCATGACAACCTGCTTGTTTTCCTTGATGCCCGCGTAGCAAGTGAGCTTCGCCATCAGAGCAGCCCCCTGGCCGCCGGAACCTGAAAATGCACACTTATACTTCATCGCTTTTCTCCAATTCATTTTTGAAAACTTGAGGTTTGAAGTAGCTGAGGGTTTCTTTGGCGGCGTAGGCGTAGGCGTCGGGCACCGACAGATGGAGCCCGGTCGGACAGGGCGAGATGACTTCCACGAAGGCGAAGCCCAGGCCCTTGACCTGACATTCGAAGGCGTTGCGGATGCTCTTGGCGGCCCGGTTGATGCTCTTCACGTCGACGACGGTTTCCCGGGCGAGGTAGGCGACGCCTTTCATTGCCCGCATCATCTCCGGCACCAGCAGCGGATAGCCGTGGATATGGACGTCGCGTCCCTTGGTCGTGGTGGTGGTCACCTGTCCGGGGATGGTCGTGGGAGACATCTGTCCGCCGGTCATGCCGAACACGGAGTTGTTGACCATGATGCAGGTGATGGGCATGCCGCGGTTGGCCGCATGCATGATTTCATGCAGGCCGATGGCGCTTGTGTCGCCGTCGCCCTGGTAGGTGAAAACGACGTGGTCGGGCATGGCGATCTTGTAGCCGATGGCCGTGGCCGGAGCGCGCCCGTGGATGGCCTCGATGGCGTCGACTTCCAGATAATGGTGGGAAAAGCCGCCGCAGCCGATGCCGACCACGGACATGGTCTTTTCCCGGATTCCCATGGATTCGATGGTCTCGGCCACCAGGCGGGTGACGATGCCGTGCCCGCAACCGGGGCAATAACTGGTGAGCTTGTCGAATTTCAGCGTTTTGCCGTAATAATCTGCTAATGTCTGCATGCTACTCTCCCTCAAGCAGTTTGCTGGCTTCACGGGTCATGTCCGCCAAGGTGCACATGGGGATGTCGCCGCCGGTCTTGCCCAGGAAGTGCACCGGCACTCTCCCGTTTACGGCCAGGCGCACATCGTCGACCATCTGTCCGTGATTCATTTCCACGACCAGGATCGACTTGACCGAAGCGGGGATGTTCTCGAAGGCCTTGTTGGGGAAGGGCCAGAGCGTGATGGGACGGATAAAGCCCACGCGCTTGCCCTGCGCCCGAAACGATTCCACCAGGTCCTTGCACATGCGGCCGTGGATGCCGAAGGCGACGACCAACACTTCGGCGTCGTCCACTTCCTCCTGCTCCCACATCTGCTCTTTTTCCGCGATTTCCGCATACTTGCGGCGCATGCGTTCGTTCATCTCGTAGCCCTGCTCATGCGTGTAGCTGCCGGTCAGGAGGAAACGCTTGGGATGATCCGCCGTGCCGGTGTAGGCCCAATCCGAGGTGTCGAAGTCCGCCGTGTAGTCGTACGGCTCGTCGAAAGTCGTCGTTTCGGTCATCTGGCAGGTGACGCCGTCAACCACGAAAAGGACCGGGTTGCGGTAGGTCAGCGCCAGCTTGATGCCCTGGGGCATGAGTTCGGCGATTTCCTGCCCGCATGAGGGGGCGAGTACGATGACGCGGTAGTCGCCATGCCCGCCGCCGCGGGTCGCCTGGAAATAGGTGCTTTGCGCACCGATGATGTCACCGTCGCCGGGGCCGACGCGCATGGCGTCGAGCATGATACAGGGCAGTTCGCCCGCCGCCATGAAGCCGATGGCTTCCTGCATCAGCGTCATGCCCGGTCCCGAAGAGGACGTGGCGCCCAGTTTGCCTGCACAGGCGTAGCCCGCCAGCGCGTTGGATACCGCCAGTTCGCTTTCCATCTGCACCATGCGGCCGCCGACTTCGGGCAACATCCTGGACGTATATTTCATGACGTCCGTCGCCGGAGTAATCGGATAGGCAAAGTGGCAACGTATCCCGCAGCGAATCATGCTTTCGGCGAACGCTTCCGTGTTTTTCAAAAACAATGTTTCTTTCATCCTGACTCCTCGCAGAGTTTAAAAGGTATCGGCGCTCAAGAGCGCTCATTTCGACCTTGTCCCGCATTGCGGTATGTCGTACCATTCTTAAAACGAGAACTACATGATAAAAAATATTTCTGTCAACAAAAAATTATTGTCGCCTTGTACTATCCAATATAAGTAACTGAAATAAAAAATTAAAATTTATAACTTTTTTGTTTAAAAAATCCGTATAATGCTCCTGTGTAGCCGATTTCATACTCCGCTGAGCGGTTGGTGAAGGGCAGATATGAGCACGATAAAATACGAAAACGGTATAGCGTACCGTATGTAAATGTGCAGTGAGGGAGGAGCGTGTTGCGACCATGCCGCCAGCCGACGGCCTGGGTACGGCACGGATCCCGGAATGGGGGAAAAGGCGAGCCGTGAGGCGCGCCGGATCAACGGTGCCGGGTTGGTTGAGACCCCGGCGTCGTCCCGAGTTGCGGATTGTCGAAGAGAGCGGGAAAAGTCAGAAATCAGACTTTTTACGTATGGAAATATGGACGATTTTACTATAGTCCTGTGAGGCGTGCCGAGGAAGCGCTACGGCCCGGTTGTGGCACCGCAACGACCGCAGGGTACCATTTCCCGGATCGTGTTCGGCGGAGGGAGCCCATGTTTCTTGTCCGTTGGACAATTTTCGGAATGGCGTACCGCTCTATTGCCCTTCCTACTATTTTAACCTACGATAAAAAAAATCACTAAAACAATATACAAAAACACGTGGAGCCGTCGTGGTTAAAACCGAAAAAAAATATTATGAAATCAGTGCGATTACGAAATGTTGTCTGCTGATTGAGAAGCTGTCGACCCAGAAAACCTGGGAGCTTGCCGATCTCAGTCGGGCTATGGGACTTCCCAAGACCACCGTACACCGCATGTTGCTGACCCTGGTGGACAACGGGTATGTCTATCAGGAAAAGGAGCGCGGCGAATACAGCCTGACTTTCAAGCTCTTCTCCATGGGGAGCAAGGTGCTGCGCCATTCCAGCGTGGTTGACGTGGCGCGGCCCTATTGCCGGGAACTCCTCGGTGCCGTGGACGAGACCGTCAACCTCTGCGTCGCCTCGGGCACGGAAATGCTCGTGGTGGACAAGCAGGTCACCTCCCAGATGCTCCGGCAGGACTCCATCATCGGCAGTTCCTTCCCTCTGTTTCAATCCGCATCCGGCAAGATTTTTCTCGCCTTTGCAGAGGAAGAGGAGGCCGAAAGAGTGCTCAATCTCATTCGCGAACAATCCCCGCAACGGGACATAGACCGCGCACTGCCGGGCCTGCGTTCGGAATTGGAGGAAGTGCGTCGGACCGGTCTCGCCTACGATTATGAAGAGGTCTTCAAGGGTGTCCGCTGCACGGCGGTGCCCATTTTCGATTTTCAGAACAGGCTCGTGGCCACTCTCAGCGTCTCGGCTCCGACGGTACGCCTGAACGAAGTCACCAGCGCCAACATCGAGCGGAACATCATCCGGGCCGCGATCGGCATCTCCCAACGCCTCGGGGCCTCTCCCGCCATCCTGCCCTTCAATATCGCCGGCTAGCCCCGGATAACCGGAGGCTTTCGCCGCTCCCGGCTCCCGTCTGCGTCGAGGACCTGAGGGTGGTTGTGTCGATTGCCTAACGAAAGCCATGGCTCGGCGGCCTTCGGCGGGCAGGGGATAGCCCCACCCTCCGAAGGCTCCGTCGGGATCGCTACAGCTCCAGCCCCCACCGGGACCAGACCTCCGCGCGCCAGGCTGCGAAAGCCTCGGCAAAACCATCCAGCGGCAGCTCCGTTTTCTCACTGGTTTTTCGGTCCTTGGCCTCGATGATTCCTTTTTCGAAGCTTTTTCCGCCCAGAACGAGCTGCATGGGATAACCCACCAGATCTGCTTCGGCGAACTTGACGCCTGGGCGCTCCCCGCGCTCATCAAAGGCCACGTCCACACCCATGTCCGTGATGTTCGCGTAGAGTTCCTCGGCCTTGGCCGCCACGTCCTCATCCGCGCCCGCCAGGGAGATCAGGCAGACTTCGTAGGGGGCGATGGACGGCGGGAAACAACAGCCGTTCTCATCGTTGTTCTGTTCGATGGCCGCAGCCACGATGCGCGAAACCCCGATTCCGTAACAGCCCATGACCATGGGCTTGCTGTCGCCGTTCTCATCCAGGAACGTGGCATCCATCTTGGCGGAATATTTGAGGCCCAGCTTGAAGACGTGTCCCACTTCGATTCCTTCGGTAAACTCGATGGCCCCCCCGCATTCCGGGCAGGGATCGGAGGGTTCGATGGTGCGCAGGTCCGCAAATTTATCGATCCGGCAGTCGCGGCCCAGGGAAAGGTGGCGAAGGAGGGTGTCCGGCGCATTGTCGCGGGCCGTCCAATCGGTCGCCAGGCGCAGCTCGTTGTCCGCATACATGGGAATGTCTTCGGCGAGACCCACGGGACCGGCGAACTCCCCGGACGCTCCGGTCAGCCGACGGATCACGGCCGCGTCCGCGAACTCGATGTCGTTGCCGCCGACCAGGTTGCGCAGCTTGACCTCGTTGAGCTCCCGATCCCCGCGCACCAGGGCTGCTACAGGCCTGTCGCCGTCCACGACCAGGAGCAACGCCTTGATGAACTTGTCCGGGGATGTGCCGAGCGCGGCACAGGCTTTGTCAATGGTGCGGGCGTCTGCAGCGGCCACGCGCTCCAGTGTCGGGCAGTCGGCGCGGGTCATGTCCTCGCCTTCGGGCACGGTCACGCGGGCCTTTTCCAGGTTGGCGGCGAATTCGCAGGCGGTGCAGGACGCGAGCGTGTCCTCGCCGGTCTTTGCCAATACCATGAATTCGTGGGAGAAATCTCCCCCTATGGCCCCGGAGTCCGCCTGAACAGGTTTGAAGCGAAGGCCGATGCGGGCGAACGTCTTCTTGTAGGCCTCGAACATGGCCCGATAGGATTCTTCGGCACCTTTCTCGTCCCTGTCGAAGGAGTAGCCGTCCTTCATGATGAACTCGCGGCCGCGCATGAGACCGAAGCGGGGCCGTATCTCGTCCCGAAATTTGGTTTGGATCTGGTACAGGTTGAGGGGCAATTGCTTATAGGATCGGGTCTCGCCGCGCACCAAGTCGGTGATGACTTCCTCGTGCGTTGGTCCAAGACAATAGTCGCGGTCGTGCCGGTCGTTGAAACGAAGCAATTCTTTGCCGTAATAGTCCCATCGCCCGGTCTCCTGCCAGAGGCTGGCGGGTTGGACCATGGGCAACAGGACCTCCAGCGCCCCGGCGCGGCTCATCTCCTCGCGCACGATCTGTGAAACCTTGTTGATGGAGCGCAGCCCGAGCGGCAGATAGCAGTAAATGCCGCTGGTCAGCTTGCGGATCATTCCCGCGCGCAGCAACAACTTGTGGGAGATCACCTCGGCATCGGCCGGGCTCTCTTTGAGAGTGGGGACGTAGTAGCGGGAAAGACGCATGGATCAACCTCTCTTTTTGTGATGAACAGCTTTACCTTCGCCGCCGCTCCCGATTGTCCGCGTCGGCCCGGATCCCATTGAGGGGAGTTTTTCCGAGGAAGACGGTTTCGCGGTTGTCCGGGGCCGGGTGAACTCCGGTGCGCACCTCCGCTTCAGGCCAGCGCCGCCCGGCGGCCGACCAGGAAGCGGCGGTTGGTTTTTGCTGTGAATTAAACGGGACGCTATACCATTTTTATCGTCAAGCCAAGTAGATACGATTTTTTCCCCGCAAGTGTGATTTCTAATTATTTAATTATATGATGATGTTGCATTAATAATGAGAGGGGTATTTAAAAAAATAAGATGATGTGCCGCAATGCGGGATGATGTCTTTTTTCCCCTTTTGGCGAGCCGCGGGAAGGGTGTCGGCGGCTGGACGTCCAAGGGGGGGCTCCCCGTTCCCCAGGCCCAGGCAGGCCGGACCAACAATGAAGGCCGGGCGGCTACTGCGGATGCCCGGCCTTCATTGTTGGTCCCTGCGCGTCACGGCGCTTTGTTTGGAATTGGAGCATTCCAGGCTTACGCGGCGCGCTGCGGACCCGGGTTTGGAGAAGCTGATTTCACCGGCGCCCGGGGGGGAGAGTCCCAAGCCAGAATGCCGCCGTGGGTGTGTGGATTGTTCTGTTTGCGTCGGGATTGTCGGGGCAGCCGTTTGGCTAGGCAATCCCGTGGCGTGTTGAACGGGATGCCTGCGTGCCCTTGCTTCAGAGTGCATATGTTAGTTTAAACAAGTCAGAATTGTAGGTGTAGTGGTTTTTCATGGCCGATAGGCCTGGAGATTGATTGGATTGCTGTTCGTTGCATTATGTCAATGTATTGATGCTATATTTAACATAAGAACCGCCCCTATATGACCCGCCTGAAATGACTTGTCGGGTCATTCGGACCCGAATTCCGGAATAATCAAAATCCTCATTCCCATCCTTTGTATGGAGTTGCGAGTCGTTTCCCGCCACGCCGGGTAAAATTTAATCGCCAGCAACTTTCCGACGTTATCGACATGCGGTCAATGGACGGTGCCAATGGCGGCCGCTTGAGCTGCGGCCCTGGCACCCATCTTGCCTTGTGGGGCGTAATGTTGATTCCACAATCGCCCATACCAAGGAGGACACTGTGAGCGAGAGTTCAACCAAAAACGTGCCTGAGTCCATGGCGGCGTCTTTTCCCGAAGAACAAAGGGAAAAGGAGCAGCCGCCCGAGAAGAAGCTGGTCGTCAGCCGTAGAAAGATGCTGGGGTTTCTGGGCATCCAGATAGCCGCGGGAGCTCTGGCCGTCACCGAGGTTGTGGCCGCGCCCAAGAACTTCCGGCCGGAGTGCACCAATCGGGGCATCACCCCCGAGCAGCTTCCCAACGCCCGGGCCTGGCTCATGACCAACCCGACCACCTGCGTGGGCTGCCGGACCTGCGAGATTGTCTGCTCCCTGTCCCATGACGGCATCTGTCAGCCGAACATTGCCCGCATTCACACCGTGTACGATCCCCTGCATTCTCTGAGCAAGCTGTGCGCCATGCCCTATGCGTGCAAGCAGTGCAACATGGCGGACTGTTATCTGGCCTGTGAGTACGACGCCCTGGTCCTGGACAAGAAGACCGGGGCCCGGGTCATTGATCCCGAGAAGTGCCAGGCCTGCGGCGAATGTTTGGCGGCCTGTCCCTGGGACATGGTGGTCCACAACGAGGCCAAGGACACCTACAGCAAGTGCGACCTCTGCGGCGGCGACCCGCAATGCGTGAAGTATTGCCCGGCCGACGCGATCAAGTTCATTGAACTGGGATAATCCCGTTTGAAAGGAGCATCTACAATGTATGGATGGGCTGGGAAAATATTGAGGGTGGACCTGACCAATGGTTCCATCTCCACGGTAGACACCAAGAAGTACACCGACTACATGGGCGGCCTCGGTTTCGGGTACAAGATCATTTTCGACGAAGCGCCCAAAGCGGGTCCTTTTGACCCGGAGAACCGTTTGATCTTCGCCATCGGCCCTCTGACCGGCACCATGGCGCCCTCTACTTCGCGGCCGGAAATCATCAGTATTTCGCCGCACTCCTACGCGACGCAGGCCAAGCATCCCATGGCTTCGCGGAGCAATTTCGGCGGCTACTGGGGGGCGGAATTGAAGTTCGCGGGCTTTGATGCGGTCATCGTCCAGGGCAAGTCCCCCAAGCCGGTGTACATCAACATCAACAACGACAAGGTGACCATCGAGGACGCCTCGGCCGTATGGGGCAAGGACGGCCTGGCCGCTCAGGAAGTCATCAAGGCGGAGCAGAAGGACAACGATGTCCAGATAGCGACCATCGGTCCCGCCGGCGAACGGATGGTCCGCATCGCGCCCATTATTCACCGCCTCGGCAATGTGGCCAGGCAGGGCGGCTTCGGTGCCGTCATGGGCTCCAAGAACCTCAAGGCCATTGCCGTGCGCGGTACCCACGGCGTCGAGGTGGCGGATAAGAAAGGGTTGATCGAGTACGTCAAGACCGTGCGCGAGTTCCAGCCCGCTCCGCTGGGCGCGACCCCGCTGTCCAGCGGCCCGCTGAGCTGGACCGGGAAGCACATTGACCCCAAGAACATCAACCAGCAGGCACAGCGCTTCAACCAGACCGAGAGCAATGCGCCCTGGCTGAACAAATACCACCTCAAGACGCAGTCCTGCTACGCCTGTCCCCAGGGGTGCTACACGTATATGAAGGTGCCCAAGCTGGGCACGGGCGCAGTCAGCTGCACCCAGTGGTTTTACGCATGGATGGGCAACAAGGACGAGGCCACTTTCCAGGCCAGTCAGTTGGTCAACAAGCTGGGCCTGGATTCCTTCGAGATGTTCCCCATGATCCAGTTCATCTGGTTCCTGCAGGACGAAAAGGTGAACGGCAAGAGCCTGCTCCGGCACATGTACGACAAGAAGCTGGTCAGCAAGAAGAACCTCGATGTCCTGGAGGCCGCGCACTATCCCCGCGAAGGGGGCGATCTGGGTTCCGCCGGCCTGGAAGGCATGCTGAAGTTGATGGCCTATCGTGAAGACTTCCTGGGTGACGCCCTGGGCGAGGGTTTCCGGCGGGCCATGGACATCCTTTCGGACGAGTTCAAGAGGCTCAAGATGCCCGAGGTGGCCGATGGGGTCATGAAGTTCGTCAAGATGGAAGGCATCATGGGCGGCGTGGTTGGCGGCAACGGCGGCTGGGGCATGTCCGCCCACTACGATCCCAGGACATTCGGCTACTACTGGGCCGTGAACTTCGCCATGGAGAACTGCGACCCCATGCGCCATTCCATGACCAACCTGATCGAATGGACGGGGCTTTCCTTTGAGCAGGCCATGCCCGTGGCCAAGAAGCATTGGGGTGCGGAGATCGCGGAGAACGGATTGAGCGACATCCACCGCAGCCGCGACATCCCTTTGACCTGGCATGGCGCGAAGTCGGCCAAGGCCAACGCCGCCCTGAGCCAGTTCATTCATTACCGGGGCTGTATCAAGGACAGCATGACGGGCTGCGACTGGGTCTATCCCGTCATGACCAGCGGCCGCGAAGACCGGGGCTATGCCGGAGACATCTCGGTGGAGTACAAGCTCCTCGGGCTGGTTACCGGGGAAAAGATGACTCAGGAGAAACTGAACGAGCAGGCCGCCAGAACCTGGACCCTGCACCGGCTCCTGACGGTTCTGGAATGGAACGACGGCCAGCCGGTGAACATGCGCGAGGAACATGACCAGATCCCGGATCACTTCTTCGCTCCGGTGGACACCCGGCTTTTGCCCGCCTATCCCCCGGCCGATCCGCCGCACCCGCCCCTGATTCGCGAGAACTTCGAGGCGACCAAGACGGAATACTACAAGCTCATGGGCTGGGACGTGGAAACCGGGCTGCCGACCCGCAGCCTGCTCAAAAAGCTGGGCATGGAGGACGTGCTGGCCGCCTTCGAAGCCCAGGCCTTCAGACTGCCGAGTTGACCGACGACGCAATGGGTCTTGAACGGCGACTTCATTCCGTAAGACCTACGAGTCCCGGCCTCCCGAGCATATCGGACCCTCGGGGGGCCGGGGACTCATCCTCCGCGAACCGGGCCGCCTCGCGGCGGTCCGGCCGCGTCTGCTTCATAATGGAAGGATGGTTCGCATGAAAATTCTGCTTTTGGCTCCCCCGGCCACGCGGCTCATGAATCCGGCCACTTTCGTGGCGGACCTGCTGCCGCCCAAGACCTGGGTGCCCCTGGGGATCGCCTCCCTGGCCTCAGCCCTGCGGGCCGACGGGTTCACGGCGGACTACCTGGATTTGCACGGCTACGACTGGCCTTTCGTCGAGGCCCTGCTGACCGGGAGCGATCCCGATCTGGTGGGCATCAGCTGCTTCACCTTCGGCCGGGGAAATGCCATGCGCCTGGCTGCGCTGTCCAAGCGTTTGCTGCCCGACGTCCCGGTGGTCATGGGCGGCCCCCACGCCACTTTTTTCCCGGACCAGGTCCTGGCCGACGGCAACGTGGACCTGGTGGCGATGGGCGAAGGGGAAGTCACCATGGTGGAACTGGCCCGGCGTTTGGCCCCGGGGACGGGGCTGCGTCCGGTCCCGGAATGCGTCCGGAACCGCGAGTTGGACGATATTCGGGGCATCGCCTTTCTCCGGGACGGAAGCGTGCATCTGACACCGGCCCGGGAGAGCGCCACCGACCTGGATGTCTTTCCCTTTCCGGCCTATGACGCCTTTGAGCTGGCGGAATACAAGTCCCCGGAGATCCCCCCGCAGTACCAGTCCCTTCCGGGGACCCACGTCATGACTTCCCGGGGGTGTCCCTTTAAATGCGAGTTTTGCTCGGTGAACCGGTTCTTCAAGGGCAAGTGGGCCTTCCGTTCGCCGGGCAACGTGGCAGATGAATTGGAGAAGTTGGTCGCCGACCTCGGGGTGCGGCACGTATATTTCTCCGACGACCTGTTTTCGCTGAACGCCCAGCGGACCATCGGCATCTGCAAGGAAATACTGGATCGGAAACTGGATCTCGTCTGGATGGCCGAGACCCGGGTGGACTGCGTCAACGAGGAGATGCTGGGCTGGATGCGCAAGGCCGGGTGCTACCGGGTCTACTACGGCGTGGAGTCCGGCAGCCCGCGCATCCTGCGGTCCATCAACAAGGGCTTCACCACGGCCCAGGTGCGCCGGGCCTTCCGCATGACGCATCAGGCGGGCATGGAGCCCTGCTGTTTTCTCATGGTCGGCAATCCCGGCGAGACCCCGGACACCATTGACGAGACCATCGAGCTCATCCGGGAGATCCGGCCGGGCACGTCCCCCATTATAGGCATCACCACCATCCTGCCGGGCACCCGGCAATACGCGCTGTCCAAGCGGCAGGGGCTCATCTCCGACGACTATTGGCGGTCGGACGCGGCGCCTCCCCTGTATACCGGCGAGTATGACGTGGACGACCTGATCCAGTTGCAGATCCGCCTGGCCAGAGGGGTTTGTCCCGAGGTCTATGAGGAGATGCGCGCCCTGGGCCTGGACGACAATTACTTCCGCCTGCGCCGTATGATGGGGAGTCGGCATGACCGCACGGCGTGAGCGCGCAGTCCCCCCGCCCGCCGCGTTCCGCGCGACCGGCCTTTCCTTGGGCCTGCCCGGAAACGGCGGACCGGGCCGTCTTGCCGATATCGAATCTCGCGGCCGGTCCCGGATCGTCGAACCCGGCCCCTTTTCCCGCGAATGTCACCAAACCAAATCACCGTGTTCCACGCCATAGGCGGAAGACAGGGAGGCCATGCATGAAAGTCATCAATGTTGAAGAAGCCGTCGGTACGGTATTGTGTCACGACATCACCCGGATCGTGCCCGGAAAAAGCAAGGGGCCGGGCTTCCGCAGAGGGCATGTGGTCCGTCCGGAAGATGTTTTCGAACTGCGCAAGATCGGGAAAGAGCATCTCTACGTGTTCGATCTCGCGGATGACTTCGTCCACGAGGACGACGCGGCCCGCCGCATCGCCAGGGCGGCGGCCGGGCCCGGCCTGGAGTTGGACGAGCCCGTGGAGGGCAAGATCACCTTCACCGCGGGCATGGACGGGATGGTCGAAATCGACGCCGCGCGCTTGCTCCGGCTCAATTCCCTGGGAGACGTCCTTTTCGCCACCATTCACGGCAACCAGCTCGTGCGCAGGGGGCGTAAACTTGCCGGGGTCCGGGTGCTCCCCCTGGCCGTTCCGGAAACTTTGGTCGCCGCCGCCGAACGACTGCTGGCGGAAGAAGGGCCGATCGTCCGATTGCGGCCGCTGAAACCCGCCCGGGTGGGGATAGTGGTCACCGGCAGCGAGGTCTACAATGGGCTCATCGAGGACAAATTCGGCCCGGTGGTCCAAGGCAAGTTCGAGAGCTACGGCTGCACGGTCCTGGGCAAGCGGCTCGTCTCCGACGACGAGGTCATGACAGCGAAGGCCATTCGCGGCTTCCTGGGCGAGGGCGCGGAGTTCATCGTGGTCACCGGCGGCATGTCCGTGGATCCCGACGACCGGACTCCCGCCGCCATCCGTGCCGCCGGGGCCGAGGTGATCTCCTACGGGGCTCCGATCCTGCCTGGGGCCATGTTCATGCTGGCGCGTGTCGGCGGCGTTCCCGTGTTGGGGCTTCCCGGTTGCGTCATGTACTATCGGGCGAGCGTGTTCGACCTGGTGGTTCCCAGGCTCCTCAGTGGCGACGAGGTGACCCGCGACGACATTCTCGCTTTGGGGTATGGCGGGTTTTGCGAGGGTTGCGCCACTTGCCGTTATCCCGCCTGCGGCTTCGGCAAGGGGGCGTAATCCCCGTTTTCGGGATCGTGCGTCCTGCCGGGCGGCGCATTCACGCATCGCAACGCCCGCCACGCCCTCTCCGGGGGCGGGCATAGGCCCCCGGGAGGCTGGTGGGTGCAGACAAGGCCCGGCTCCCGCTGGGTCAGGGCTGCGGTCCGGGTGCGGAAAGGCAGTGGTGGAAAATGCGAAAATCGTGATTCCGGCAAGTTTCGGACCGGTTGTGCCTGGGGCGGATGCTCGAAATTGTTGCATGCCGACCTGAAGTGGACTATCAGGTGACGACCAAATGCGGATTGTTGGAAATCCGGGCCGATACATGCGTGGAGGGGTTCCGGCGGCGTGCGGTCGAGGGGGATTTCCCGTCCCGAACGCTCTGGAGGGAGATATCATGAAACGCATTGTCCTGTTGGCCTGCGCACTCGTTCTCTGTGCTTCCACTGCCTTTGCGGGTACGCCCGTGAAGGTGGCCCACGCCACCTGGGTCGGTTACGGCCCGCTATATATCGCAAAGGAACTCGGTTACTTCGACAAGGAAGGCCTGGACGTGGACCTGGTCATCATCGAGGATGAAGCCCAGTACGCCGCGGCGTTGGCCTCCGGCAACATCGACGGTCTGGGCAACGTGCTCGACCGCGAGGTCATCCATTACGCCAAGGGCACCCCCGAGGTCGTGGTCTTCGGCATGGACGAATCCTCGGGCGGCGACGGCGTGGTCGCCTCGGGCGAGATCAAGACCGTGGCCGACCTCAAGGGCAAGACCGTGGGCCTGGACAAGTCTTCCACCTCCTATTTCTTCTTTTTGTCCATCCTGGCCAAATACGGCGTGGATGAGAAGGACATCAACATTATGGAAATGGGCGCCTCCGACGCGGGAGCCGCCTTTGTGGCCGGGCGCATCGACGCCGCCGTGACCTGGGAGCCCTGGCTGACCAATGCGGGCCAGCGCGAGGGCGGCCACGTGCTCGTCTCCTCCAAGGACATGCCCAAGACCATAGTGGACGTGTTCGTGCTCAACGCCGATTACGTCAAGGCGCATCCCGAGGTGCCCGCCAAGATGACCCGATGCTGGAATCAGGCCGTTGCCTGGTATGCGCAGAATCCGGACAAGGGTAACGAGATCATGGCCAAGGCCATGGGCCTCGAAACCCAGGAAATGGCCGACATGGCCGCGGGCGTGACGTTCATCGGCAAGGACGACAACAAGGCCTTCTTCGACAAGTCCAAGGCCAACAGCGTGTATGCGGTCGCCGAACGGGCCATCGCCTTCTGGAAGTCCAAGGGCATCATCACCAAGGACGTGTCCGTGGACGCGCTCATCAGCTCCGACTACGTCAACGCGGACTAGCATGAAATTGGGAATTCCGACGGTGCGGAGAGGGGCGTGGCTGGCGGCCGCGTCCCTGTCCGTCGTTTTTGGCGTCTGGGCCGCCCTGGCCTATACCGGCTCGGTCAAGCCCCTGTTCCTGCCGCCGCCGCACAAGGTCTTGCTGTCCTTTGGCGAGATGTACCGGGAAGGGATTCTCTTCTCGTACACTTGGGACAGCATCTACCGCGTCATGGTCGGCTGGTCCCTGGCGGCCGTGACGGCCGTGCCCCTGGGGTTGCTCATCGCCACCTCGCGGCGTGCCGCGCACATGGTCGCTCCGGTCATGGAGTTCGCCCGCTACCTGCCGGTGGTGGCCCTGGTCCCCCTGACCTTGCTCTATTTCGGCATCGGCGACGCGCAGAAATTCGCCATCATCTTCCTGGGGACCTTCTTCCAGTTGGTGCTGATGGTCGCCGACAGCGTGTCCTCGGTGCCCGCCGACCTGAGCCGGGCCGCGGCCACATTGGGCGCGAACCGCATGCAGACCTATCGGCTGGTCCTGTTCCCCGGCGCGTTGCCGGGCATCATGGACGACCTGCGCATCACCGTGGGCTGGGCCTGGACCTACCTGGTGGTGGCCGAGCTGGTGGCCGCCAATTCCGGCTTGGGCTACATGATCCTGCGCGCCCAGCGTTTCCTGGCCATTGACCGGATCTTCGCCGGGCTGATCATCATCGGCGTGCTCGGCTTGCTGACCGACTACCTGTTCAAGCTGTTCGGGCGCATCATAACCCCCTGGAGCGAGAGGCGATGACCATGCTTTCCATCGACAACCTGGGCAAGGTCTTCGACTCCAACAAGGGGGAGGTGACCGCGCTGGAGGACATCAACCTGACCGTGGACCGGGGCGAACTGGCGGTCATCGTCGGGCCGTCCGGCTGCGGCAAGTCCACCCTGCTGAATATCGTGGCCGGGCTGGAACGGGCCTCTTCGGGCGCGGCCGTGCTCGAAGGCAGTCCCATCACCGGGCCCGGCGCGGACCGGGGCATGGTCTTCCAGTCCTACACGCTCTTCCCCTGGCTGACCGTGCGCAAAAACGTGGAGTTCGGCCTGCGCCTCAAGGGCGTGGCCCCGGCGAAACGCGCGCGGATCGCCCGCAAATACATTGAGCTGGTCGGCCTGGCCGAGTTCGAGAACGCCTTGCCCAAGGAGCTTTCGGGCGGCATGAAGCAGCGCGTGGCCATCGCCCGTGTGCTGGCCAACAGCCCGGTCATGCTGCTCATGGATGAACCGTTCGGGGCCCTGGACGCCCAGACCCGGCTGCTGTTGCAGGAGCTGCTGCTGGACGTCTGGCGCAAGGAGTCGAGCACCATTCTGTTCATCACCCACGACATCGACGAGGCCATCCTGCTGGCCGACAACGTCTACATCATGTCCAGACGGCCGGGGCGCATCAAGGCCCGCGTACCCGTGGACATTCCCCGCCCCCGGGACCACAAGGCCTCGCTGACCCCGGAGTTCTCCCGGGTCAAGTCGCAGATCATGGACCTCCTTTGGGAGGAGATCGCGGCGGGGTAGCCCGCCGCCTCGGCAGACCCGAAAGACCCCGGCCTCGTGCCGGGTTTTTTTTGGGATTATCCCTTTAATTCCCTGGGAAAAACAGGCGTTGAAAGCCGCTTCGCGGCGAAAATCAAAAGGATTTCGCCTCCGGCGGGCAAGGACTCGCGCCCTTGCATCCCGTTTTTACGCCTTCGGGTTGCCGCCCCGCGTGCTCCGCTCTCGTCCTGCCGCGTCTTCGCTGAAAGTCGCTTGCCGGCCTCGGCATTCGCTTCTGACTGTACCACACTTCGGCACTGAAAAGCGCTTTCCTGCAAGATGCCATACGATCAAAAGGATAGATAAAATCAATAGTAAATATTGATATCGTAAATGGATAAATTCAAAAAAACAGGGTCGTTAGGGGATGATTTCCCTCTTTCTCAGGCGGATATCTTTTCGCGATTTGCCTACTTGCTCAATTTAACACATTGCAATAATTGACTTTTATTTTAAAATTAGACGGAATTATCAGCAGCGTATTTTTTTAGTTTGCAGCGGCGTGCTCGCCTCTGCCCAACCAAGGAGGCCATCCATGAAATGTGACCGCCGGAGATTTTTGAAGCTCACTGCCTCATCGGCAGCGTGTCTTTCCCTGGCCCAACTCGGCGTCAGCCTGACGCCGATCAAGAGCTATGCCGCCGGGCTGAAAATCGACGGGGCGAAGGAAGTGCTCACCGTCTGTCCGTTCTGCTCCGTGAGCTGTTTTGCCATCGGCTACGTCAAGAACGGCAAACTGGTCAGCGTCGAGGGCGACCCGGACTACCCCATCAACGAAGGTTCCCTGTGCGCCAAGGGCGCGGCCATGTTCAGCATGACCACCAGCCATCACCGGGTGCAGAAGCCCATGTATCGCGCTCCGTACAGCGACAAGTGGGAGGAGAAGAGCTGGGATTGGATGGTTGAGCGCATCGCCCGCAAGGTCAAGGAGACCCGGGACAAGGAATTCGTGGCCAAGAACAAGGCCGGCCGTCAGGTCAACCGTCTGGAATCCATGTTCCTGATGGGCACGTCCCACGCCAGCAACGAGGAGTGTGCCCTGACCCACCAGTTCGCCCGCGGACTCGGCGTGGTCCATATGGACCACCAGGCGCGCGTCTGCCATAGCTCCACCGTGGCCGCGCTTGGCGAGAGTTTCGGCCGGGGGGCCATGACCAATCACTGGATCGACATCAAGAACGCCGATGCGATCCTGATCATGGGCAGCAACGCCGCCGAGCACCATCCCATCTCGTTCAAGTGGGTGCTCCGGGCCAAAGACAAGGGTGCCACGGTCATGCATGTGGACCCGAAGTTTTCGCGCACCTCTGCCCGGTCCGATTTCCACGTGCCCCTGCGCTCGGGCACGGATATCGCCTTTTTGGGCGGCATGATCAAATACATCCTCGACAACGAGAAGTACTTCAAGGAATACGTCACCGAGTACACCAATGCCTCGCTTATCGTGGGCAAGGACTTCGGATTCAAGGACGGCCTGTTCTCGGGGTATGATCCCAAGACCCGCTCCTACGACAAGAGCAAATGGAACCTGGAGTTCGACGCCGACGGCGTGCCCAAGCGGGACAAGACCCTTCAGGACCCGCGCTGCGTGTTCCAATTGTTGAAGGAGCACTACTCGCGCTATTCGTTGGACAAGGTCTCCTCGACCACGGGCGTGCCGGAGAAGACCCTGCTGCGCGTGTATGAGACCTATGCGGCCACGGGCACCGGCACCAAGGCCGGAACCGTGCTCTACGCCCTGGGCTGGACCCAGCACACCGTGGGCGTGCAGAACATCCGCACCTCGGGCATCATCCAGCTCCTGCTCGGCAACATCGGCATCGCGGGCGGCGGCATCAACGCCCTGCGCGGCGAGCCCAACGTGCAGGGGTCCACGGACCATGCCCTGCTTTATCACATCCTGCCCGGCTACATGGCCATGCCGTGCGACGAGTGGGACAGCTATGCGACCTACAACAAGGCCAACACCCCGATCAGCAACGATCCGCAGTCCGCCAACTGGTGGCAGCACAAGCCCCAGTACTTCGCCTCCCTGCTCAAGGGCTGGTTCGGCGACAACGCCAATGCCGAAAACGGCTACTGTTACGAGCTGTTGCCCAAGGTGGACAAGGGCGGAGACTATTCCTACCTGTTCATGTTCGACCGCATGTTCCGGGGCGAGATGACCGGCGGCTTCTTCATGGGACTGAACCCCATGAACAGCGTGCCCAACACCAACAAGATCCGCAAGGCCATGGACAACCTGGACTGGGTCGTCTGCGCCGAGCTGCACAACTCCGAGACCACGGACAACTGGCACCGTCCGGGTGTTGATCCCAAGAAGGTCAAGACCGAGTTCTTCCTGCTTCCGTCGGCCCACCGGCTGGAAAAGGGCGGCTCGGTGACCAACTCCGGCCGGTGGCTGCTGTGGCACGCCCAGGCCGTTCCGCCCCAGTTCGAGGCGCGGCCTTTCGGCGAGATGTACGTCCCCATCATGAACAAGATCCGCGAGCTCTACGCCAAGGAGGGCGGGACATTCCCCGATCCGGTGCTCAAGCTCGACTGGCCCGCGAAGTTCGATCCCAAGGATTTGTGCCAGCGCATCAACGGCCGTTTCACCCGCGACACCGTGGTCAAGGGCAAGCAATACAAGAAGGGGCAGCTGGTACCGTCCTTCGTGGCCCTGGGCGACGACGGCTCGACCTCCAGCCTGAACTGGCTCTACTGCGGCAGTTGGACGGAGGAGGACGGCAACAAGTGTCTGCGCCGCGATCCGAAGCAGACCCCCATGCAGGAGAAGATCGGCCTGTATCCCAACTGGTCCTGGTGTTGGCCGGTTAACCGGCGCATCCTGTACAACCGCGCCTCGGTGGACCTCAACGGCAAGCCGTTCAATCCAGACAAGGCCGTCATCGAGTGGAAGGATGGCAAGTGGATCGGCGACGTGCCCGACGGCGGTTGGCCGCCCATGGCCACCGGCAAGGGCAAGTACCCGTTCATCATGCATACGCACGGCCTGGGCCATCTCTTCGGGCCGGGTAGGCAGGACGGTCCCTTCCCCGAGCATTACGAGCCGGTGGAGACCCCGGTGAAGAGCAACCTGTTCTCCAAGCAGTTGAACAGCCCGGTCTACAAGTTCGTTTCGAGTTCCATGGACGTGCTCTCCGAACCCGCCAACCCGAAGTATCCCATCGTGCTGACCACCTACAGCCTGACCGAACATTGGTGCGGCGGCGGCGAAACCCGAAACGTGCCCAACCTGCTTGAGGCCGAGCCGCAACTGTACGTGGAGATGAGCCCGGAATTGGCCAAGGAGAAGGGCATCAGCAACGGCGACGTGATCATCGTCGAATCCATCCGGGGCCGGGTGGAGGCGGTGGCCATGGTCACCGTGCGCATGCGCCCGCTCAAGGTGCACGGCCGGATCATCCACGAAATAGGCATGCCCTACTGCTTCGGCTGGACCACGCCCGGCAGCGGCGACTCCACCAATCGGCTGACGCCGTCGGTGGGCGACCCGAACACGACCATTCCGGAGTACAAGGCGAGTTGCGTGAATATCCGCAAGGCGGACAAGACCACTGAACTGGCCACCCCGTAAGATAAGGAGACCGTCATGTCCAAAACCATACTGATTGATACCTCCCGTTGCACGGCGTGCCGCGGGTGCCAGATAGCCTGCAAGGAGTGGCACGGGCTCCCGGCCAACAAGACCTACCAGGTCGGCTGGGGCAGCCACCAGAATCCGCAGGACCTGAACCCCAACAACTACAAACTCGTCCGGTTCAGCGAGAACCTGGACAATGGGGTGGTGCGCTGGAACTTCTTCCCGGACCAGTGCCGCCACTGCGAGATAGCGCCGTGTAAGGAAACCGGCGATATGTACATCGAGGAGGCCATCGTCCAGGACGAGAAGACCGGGGCGATCCTCTACACGGACAAGACCAAGGGATTCAGCAAGGAGCAGTTCGAGGAAATCCGCGAATCCTGCCCCTACAACATCCCCAGGCGGCAGGAGCAGACCGGGCTCATGGTCAAGTGTACCATGTGCAACGATCGCATCCACAACGGCATGCCGCCCGCCTGCGTCAAGTCCTGTCCCACCGGGGCCATGCAGTTCGGCGAACGCGCGGACATGCTCAAATTCGCCCGTGAGCGCCTGGCCGTACTCAAGAAGGACTGGCCCGAGGCCATGTTGGCGGACCCGGATTCGGTGAACGTCATCTTCCTGCTCATCGACAAGCCCGAGCATTACCACAAGTATGCCGTGGCCCAGGCCAACATCGGCCCGTTGACCAAGCAGCAGTTCCTCGCCACCCTGGCGCGTCCCTTCAAAGCCATGAAAGGGTAACACCTCCCAAACCTCTCCCTCCGGCCGGGGCGTCCACGCGACGCCCCGGCCCAGGGGGCACGGCGGCCGGTTTTCCCCGGTCCGCCGTAACATTTCATCCAGGCGGCTCTCCATGACCACATCGCTCCTGCGCCTCCCGACGATTCCCCCGCTCTTCGCCCCGGAACCAGCCTCGCGGTCGTGTACCATGCCCCTGCGGCGATTGCGGGAGGGGCGGCTGGTGGACGGAGAGGATCTCGTCGCCGTGGAGGCGGAGCTTCGGGTGCGTGTCCAGAACGGCCCCGACGCGATCCTGTCCCGGACTCCCGGGGACGACCTGAATCTGGTCGTGGGCCATCTTTTCTGCGCCGGCCTGATCGAGGGGCCGGGGGAGGTGGAGCGCATCGGTTTTTCCTGCCGCGCCCCGTCTCGCGCGGACGTGATTTTGCACGGCTCTCCGGTCATCCGCCCGGTCCCGGAACTTCCCGCCGCGCGGATCGAGCCCGAGGGACTGTTTCGGCTGAAGGAGGTCTTCGAGCGCCGCCAGAATCTCTTTCGCAACACCGGCTCCACCCACGCGGCGGCGTTATTCTCCCTGGACGGGCGGCTGTTTTCCTTCGGCGAGGACGTGGGGCGGCACAACGCCTTCGACAAGGCTGTGGGCCGGGCCCTGCTTGAAGGGACTCTTGGCCGGGCGGCCATCGCCATGCTTTCCTCGCGGATCGCCGCGGAGATGGCGGGCAAGGCGGCCCGGGCGGGCATCCCGGTGCTGTGCGGCTTTTCCGCCGCCACCACGTCGGGCGTGGCCGTGGCTCTGGAACGGGGCATCACCCTGGTGGGCCGTCTGCGCGGGCGTTCCTTCGATGTCTACGCCAACGCCTGGCGGCTGACGGAGGCGTAGCTTCCCGGTTCCCCATTTTGCAAACGGTCCGGCCGCGTCCTGATTGCGGCGGTACGGACGCCTTTCGGCACGACGAAAAAGGCCGCGCCCCGGATGTCGGGACGCGGCCGTGTTGCGCGTGGTGCGGAGCGGCTAGGCCGCGCCGTCCGGGTAAACCGGCGTGTCCGGCTTGACCGGTGCGGGCTCGTCGTCGAAGTGCTCGGTGGGTTTGAACTTGAAGACCTTGCGCAGCCCCACGTAGAGCAGGGGAATAAAGAAGATTCCCAGCACGGTGGCTGCGATCATGCCGCCCATGACGCCGATACCCACGGAGTTCTGCGCGCCCGAGCCCGCGCCCGAAGCCACGGCCAGGGGGGTCACGCCGAGGATGAAGGCGAAGGAGGTCATCAGGATGGGCCGCAACCTGAGTCGCGCGGCGGTCAGAGTGGCCTCGATGACTCCGGCTCCCTGTTCCTGTTGGGCCACGGCGAACTCCACGATGAGAATGGCGTTCTTGGCGGCCAGGCCGATGGTGGTCAGCAGGCCGACCTTGAAGTAGACGTCGTTGCTCTGGCCGAAGAGGGTGGCCGCCAGCAGGGCGCCGAAGATGCCCACGGGCACCGCGAGGATGACCGCGAACGGGATGGACCAGCTTTCATACAGAGCCGCCAGGCAGAGGAAGACCACCAGGATGGACAGGGCGTAGAGGGGCGCGGCCTGGTTGCCGGAGAGTTCCTCCTGGGCCGACAGCCCGGTCCACTGGAGGTTGAAGCCAGCGGGCAACTGGGAGACGAGCCGGGCGACTTCCTTCATGGCGTCGCCGGAGCTGACCCCCCGGGCCGCCTGGCCCTGGATCTCAACGGCCGATGAACCGTTGTAGCGCTCCAGCCGGGGGGAGTCGTAGGCCCACCGACCCGAGGCGAAGGACGCGAACGGGACCATGCCGCCTTTATCGTTGCGCACGAACCAGCGGTTCACGTCACTCGGCTGCATGCGGAACTGCGCGTCGCCCTGCAAATACACGGGCTTGACGCGGCCCCGGTCGATGAAGTCGTTGACGTAGTCACTGCCCCAGGCTGTGGACAGGGTCGTGTTGATGTCCGAGAAGGAGAGCCCCAGGGCGCTGGCCTTTTCCGGGTCGATGTCGATATGGTACTGCGGCTGGTCCTCCTGGCCGTTGGGACGGGTGTTGGACAGCAGCGGGCTCTGGGTGGCCATGCCCAGGAACTGGTTGCGCACCTGCATGAGTTTTTCATGCCCGGCGCCCTTGATGTCCTGGAGGAAGAAGTCGAAGCCGTTGGACGTGCCCATGCCGTGGATGGCGGGCGGGGCCAGGGCGAAGATGCGGGCTTCGTGGATCTGCGAAAACGCGCCCATGGCGCGGCCGGCCACGGCCTGGGCCGACAGGGCCGGGGAATGCCGTTCCTCGAAGGGCTTGAGCCGGATGAAGGCGATGCCCACGTTTTGGCCCGCACCGCTGAAGCTGAAACCCACGGTGGTGAAGACGCCCTCCACGGCCTCTTTTTCCTGGGTGCGGAAATACTTGGTTACCTTGTCCAGGACCCGCTGAGTGCGCTCCTCGGTGGCACCCACCGGGAGCTGGGCGCTGGCGATGAGGATGCCCTGGTCCTCCATGGGGAGGAACGAACTCGGCAGCTTGGCGAACATCCAGCCCATGGCTGCCGTGAGGAGCAGGAAGATGATCAGGCAGCGGCCGGTGCGCTGTAGAATCCAGGCCGTGCCGTCGTGGTAGGCCTCGGTGGAGCGGTCGAACCAGCGGTTGAACCAGCGGAAGCAGCAAAGCGGCTTATTGTGGTTCACGGGCCGCAGGATGGAGGCGCACAGGGCCGGGGTCAGTATCAGGGCCACCAGGACCGAAAGGATCATGGCCGAGACGATGGTCAGGGAGAACTGGCGGTAGATGACGCCCACGGACCCGCCGAAGAAGGCCATGGGCACGAAGACCGCGGACAGGACCGTGGCGATGCCCACCAGGGCCCCGGAGATTTCCTTCATGGACTTGCGCGTGGCCTCGCGCGGGCTGAGCCCCTCGGTGGCCATGACGCGTTCCACGTTTTCCACCACCACGATGGCGTCATCCACGAGCAGGCCGATGGCCAGGACCATGGCGAACATGGTCAGGGTGTTGATGGAATACCCGGCCACCGAGAGCACCGCGAAGGTTCCGAGCAGGACCACGGGCACGGCGATGGTCGGGATAAAGGTGGCCCGGATGTTCTGCAGGAAGAGGAACATGACCAGGAAGACCAGGATGATGGCCTCGATCAGCGTCTCGATCACGTCGGCGATGGACAGCTTGACGAACGGGGTGGTGTCGTAGGGATAGACCACCTCGATGCCCCGGGGGAAAGTCGGCGAGAGCTTGGCGATGGCCGCTTCCACGGCCTCGGCGGTCTGGATGGCGTTGGCGCCGGTAGCCAGCTTGATGGCCAGGCCCGCCGACGGCATGCCGTTGTACAGGCCGTTGGTGGTATAGCTTTCGGCCCCGAGTTCGACCTCGGCCACGTCGGACAGGCGGACGATGGAGCCGTTGGCGGAACTCTTCAGGATGATGTTGCGGAATTGATCGGCCGTTTGCAGGCGGCTGCGGGCGGTGATGGTGGCGTTGAGCTGCTGGCCCTTCACGGCGGGCAGGCCGCCGAGCTGGCCTGCGGAGATCTGGGTGTTTTGCGCTTCGATGGCCTTGGCCACATCGCCGGGCATGAGCGAATATCCGGCCAGCTTGTCCGGGTTGAGCCAGATGCGCATGGCGTAGGCCGAGGCGAAGAGCTGGGTGTCGCCCACGCCTTTGACGCGCTTCAGGGTGTCGTTCAGGGAGCTGTCTACGTAGTCGGCGATGTCCACCGAGGACATGCTGCCGTCCGAAGACACGAAGCCGATGACCATGAGGAAGCTGGCCGAGGACTTGGTCACGCTGACGCCGTTGTTTTCGACCACGTCCGGCAGTTGCGAGGTGACCTGCTGGAGCTTGTTTTGGACCTGCATCTGGGCCACGTCGGGGTTGGCCGCGTTGGTGAAGGTCAGAGTGATCTCCGACTCTCCCGTAGAGGTGGACGTGGAGGTCATGTAGTCGAGGTTGTCGATGCCGGTCATGCCCTGCTCGATGACCTTGGTCACCGAGTTCTCCACGGTCTTGGCGTCCGCGCCGGGGTAATTGCAGTTGACCCGTACCGAGGTGGGCGCGATGTCCGGGTACTGGGAAATGGACAGGGTGTCGAGGGCCAGCAGGCCCGCGAGCATGATGACGATGGCGATGACCCAGGCGAAGATGGGCCGTTTGATGAAAAATTCGGACATGATCGGGTTAGCCTTCCGCACCCGCTGGCGCGGTCTGTGCGGGGGTTGCATCCTCCACGGGCTTGACGCTGCCGGTGGCGTCGTCCACGACCATCTCCTTGGTGGTCACGGCCTGGCCGATGCCCACGAACTGGGAGCCCTCGACCACCAGCTTGTCGCCGGCCTGGATGCCGGATTCCACCAGCCAGGAGTTGCCCACGTTGCGGCTGATCGACAGGACCCGCTGTTCGATCTTGTTGTCCTTGTTGACGAACAGGGCCACGGGCTCGCCCTTGGTGTTCCGGCTGACCGCTCGCTGGGGAACCAGGTAGCAATTGTCCACCACGCCTTCCTCGATGACGGCGCGGACGTACATGCCGGGCAGGAGCAGGCGGTTCGGGTTGGGGAACTCGGCGCGCACGGTGAAGGTGCCGGTGCCCTCGTCGACCTTGGTTTCGGAGAACTCCAGGGAGCCGGAGTAGGAGTAGAGGGTCCCGTTGTCGAGCTTCAGCTTCACGGCCATGGTCGTGCCGGTCACGTGGATGCGCCCGGAGGCGATGGCCTGGCGCAGGTTGAGCAGGCTGGTGCTCGACTGGGTCATGTCCACGTTGATCGGGTCGAGCCGCCGGATGGTGGTCAGCGGGAAGCTTTGGTTGGCGGTAACCAGCGCGCCGGGCGTAAGGGCGGATTTTTCGATGCGTCCGCTGATGGGGGCCTTGATTTCGGTGTAGGCGAGGTTGATGCGCGCGCGTTCCACTTCGGCCGCGGCGGCGGCCACGGCGGCCCGGTCGGATTCGTAGATGGCTCGGGCATCCTCGTAGTCCTGGGAGCTGATGGCCTTGTCCTTGATCAGTTCGGAGTACCGTTGGGCCTTGTTCTCGGAACTGGGCAGGGCGGCCTGGGCCTTTTTCAGGGCGGCCACGGCGCTGTCGTAGGCGGCTCGATAGGAGGACGGCTCAATGCGGTAGAGCACGTCGCCCGCCTTGACTTCGCTGCCCTCGCGGAAGAGCCGTTCGCGGATAATGCCGTCCACCTGCGGGCGGACGTCGGCCACGAGCGAGGCCGCTGTCCGGCCTGGCAGTTCGGTGGTCAGGAGCACGGACTGCGGACGCAGGTTCTCCACGCCGACCTGGACCGGGGCCCGGGTGGCTTTGGCTTCGGGGGTCTTGTCCTCGCACCCGGCCAACCCGGTCAGGGCGAACAGGAAGATGAGGAGTATAGGCATGGCCGCAGCACGGCTTATGCTAGAAAAAAAATGGCTCTTGGACAGGATCTGCAATGCGGATTCCTCCTTGACGCTTGGAAGCGACGTCATTTACGGTACCAGGCAGTACTCATAGGGACGACGGGCCCCGCTGTCAATCGGTTAATTGGTGAAAAAATGTTAAATGGAGGGAGTCAGGTGGGCACGGAAGAGAAGACGAGGCGCGGTCGGCCCAAGGCCGTGCCCGATGGTGAGCGCCGCCGGCGAATCGTCCAGACGGCGGAAAAGCTCTTCGTGCGCAAGGGGTACGCCGGCACCTGCACCAGCGAGATCGCTTCCCGGTGCCGTATATCCAAACAGACCCTGTACCGGCTCTTTCCCGGCAAGATAGACCTGTTCGCGGCCGTGGTCGAGGCCCATCGTCTGAAAATGATCGACCTGGAAAGCAGTCACGACGACCTCCCCCTGGACCAGGCCCTGGCGCGCATATTCATGATCGACATGAATCAGGATGACTACGAGCTGCGCGCGGGCTTTTTGCGTACGGCCAACTTGGAGTCCCTGCATCACCCCCAATTGCTGGCAATCCTGCGCCACCACGGCGGCCAGAAGGCCCTGGACGGGCTGGCCGTCTGGCTGGATCGACAGTGTAGCCTGGGCAGGCTGGTCATCGGCGATACCAACCAGGCTGCCCACATGCTCTTGGATATGTTCACCGGCGCGGTCTTCCTCGACGCCCTGGGCGGGTTCGGCTGGACCTGTCGGGAGGAGCGCATTGCCCATTTCCGCCAGTGTATCGATATCTTTCTCCACGGGGCCCTGCCCGACGGGAAGTAGATTCCGCCCGATCCCGCCCGTCTTCCGGCGCGGCTTTCGGCTTCACTCCCGCTGGATTTGTGGTGTGTTGAGATCAAACGAGAATCGTTCCGGGGTTGCCGGTGCGGATCCCTCCAACCAGCGCCAGACTCCCATGAGCGGACAACTTCCTCTGCTTGAGGTGACCAGAGTCCTTTCTCTTATAAGGTAGTGGGACGCGTGATCCGGGAGGGTCTCTCGCCGCGCTAAGCCGTGGAGTGCTCTCCGCCCGACCCCAGGGTGGCTTCCCGTCCAATCGCCCGGAACCGATCGTCCCCTTCCCTCTCTTCATCACGGCACGGGGCGGGCTCCCCGACCTTTCAACCTGTTTTCTTCGACGGCCTGGATCGTCCTTTCGGCAGTATCCCTTTCCCGGTTGCGGCGGCGGGATTTTTTTTTGCCTGTGGTCTTGCCAGGCCCCGAAAAGGGCTTATATTTTGATTGACCGATCAGTTAAAAAGTGAAGTTTTTTTAAAAATGTAAATAAAACGATAAGTTAAAGAGGGAAGTTTTACTTCACATTTTGTTACGATGTGGTAGATGAAAGGTGTTGCCGGTTGGGAACCGGTATTTGGGAGCCAATAAATTTATAAAGAGAGGATATTGTCATGAAGCGTTTTACCCTTGCCCTGATGTTTGTATTTACCGTCAGTGTCGCCACCGCGTTTGCCGCCGCCACCACGTTTGCGGGCGCTTTCCAGTCCCATGACACGAAGGCCCACACCGTGGCCGAAGCCAATGCATCGAGCGTGGACACCGGTGTTGCCCTGCACGGGCACATCGTCAAGGTCATCAACGACGACAGCGTGCTGTTTGCCGACAATACCGGCGAACTCCTCGTGCACATGAAGAATGCCGAATCCAACAAGGCCGCCATCACCAATGCCGATGTGGACGTTAACGGCAAGATCGTCAGCGACCTCATGTACACCGAGGTTCAGGCCGACTCCGTGACCGCGCACAACTAAGCCGGATCGGAAACGAATAAAAAAAGGGACGCCCTCCGGGGCGTCCCTTTTTTTGTGCCTTCGGCGTCCAGAACCTTCCGTCGCCACTCCGTGGGGGGCTGGCTCGTAAGTTCTTGTTTTATCGAGCTTCTTTTCCTTTGCGGATATGGTGTTGATTCAACCACCTGCATTCCGCCCCCTCCCCCGTGAAGCGGCAATAAAAAGGCTGGGAAAAGGAGGGGATGGGGACCGGGGAAAGGGGAGGCTTCTTCCCAAAAGAAGAGGGCCTCCCGCCGGGGGCGGGAGGCCCATAACGCGGGCGTGGTTCCTTAGGAGTATATTTTGCAAGTTGCGGTCACAAAACTCCACCCGCGTTATTGTCGGTTAACGGCCGTCGTCGCACGGCTCTCCGGAGCCGGGGCTTTCGGCGGAGATGCCGGTCGCGCAGACGGCGGGATCTTCGGTTTCAGCGGTGACGGGCGCGGCCTCGGCCATGCGGTTGAGGGCGGCGTACCGCTTGTCGTAATCCTCTTCGATCTTGGCGCGATAGGTCTTGGACAGGTCCGGGTGGAACCGTTCCAGCATGGCGTAACGGTTTTCGCCGGACAGGAATTCCTGAAGTGTGCCGTCCGGGGCCTTGGAATCGAGCTGGAACGGGTTCTCGCCTTTGTCGGCGCGTTCGGGGTCGAAGCGGTAGAGCGGCCAGTAGCCCGAATCCACGGCCAGTTTTTGTTCGAGCTGAGTCTTGCCCATGCCCTTCTTGATGCCCTGGTTGATGCACGGGGCGTAGCAGATGACCAGCGAGGGCCCCGCGTAGGCCTCGGCTTCGCGGAAGGCCTTGAGGAGCTGCTGCTTGTCCGCGCCCATGGAGACGGAGGCCACGTAGACGTAGCCGTAGGTCATGGCCATGCGGCCGAGGTCCTTCTTGCCGGTGCGCTTGCCCGCGGCCGCGAACTTGGCGATGGAGCCGAGCGGGGTGGCTTTGGAGGACTGCCCGCCGGTGTTGGAGTAGACCTCGGTGTCCAGGACCAGGATGTTGATGTCCTCGCCGGAGGCCAGCACGTGGTCCACGCCGCCGTAGCCGATGTCGTAGGCCCAGCCGTCGCCGCCGAAGATCCACACGGATTTCTTGGTGAACAGGTCGGCGTCGGCCGCGATATTTTTGAGGGTTTCGTCGTCGGCACCGGACAGGGCGGATTTCAGGGCCGCGCCGGTTTCGGCGGAGGTCTCGGGATCGTCCTTGGCGGCCAGCCAGTCGGTCAGGGCCGTCTTCACGGCGCCGGTGGCGGTTTCAAGGGCCTTTTGGCAGTTGGCCGTGAGGATTTCGCGGCGGTTGTTCAGCCCCATGTTGATGCCGTAGCCGAATTCGGCCGCGTCCTCGAACAGGGAATTGCCCCAGGCCGGGCCGAATCCGTCGCGGTTGACGCAGTATGGCGTGGAGGGGGCCGAAGCGCCCCAGATGGAGGAGCAGCCGGTGGCGTTGGCGATGACCATGCGCTCGCCGAAGAGCTGGGTCAGGACCTTGACGTAGGGGGTCTCGCCGCAGCCCGCGCAGGCCCCGGAGAACTCCATGAGCGACTGGCGGAACTGGGAGCCCTTGACCGTGTCGCGTTTGAAGGCGTCCTTGTAGGATACGGCCTCGGCGAAGTCGAAGTTGGGCACCTGGTCCGGGGTCTGGGTGGCGATGGGCTTCATGACCAGCGCCTTTTCCTTGGCCGGGCAGATGTCGGCGCAGTTCCCGCAGCCCAGGCAGTCCAGGGTGTTGACCTGCATGCGGTAGCGCATCCCCTTGACGTCCTTTCCTTTGGCTTCGACCGTGATGAAGGTTTCGGGCGCGCCCGTCGCGTCGGCCTCGGTCAGCAGGACCGGGCGCAGGGCGGCGTGGGGGCAGACGAAGGCGCACTGGTTGCACTGGATGCAGTTCTCCGCGATCCACCGAGGCACGTTGATGGCCACGCCGCGCTTCTCGTATTTGGAGGTGGCCGACGGCATGGTTCCGTCCGTGGAAAAAACCGATACCGGCAGGGTGTCGCCCTTCTGGGCCAGCATCGGGCGCATGACATTCTTGACGTAGGCGGGCTCGTCAGCTTCGGGAGCGGGCTCGTCGGCCAGGTTCGCCCAGGTCTCGGGGACGTCCACCTTGACCAGGGCGTCCGCGGCCTTGTCCACGGCGGCGCAGTTCATGTCCACGATCTTCTGCCCCTTCTTGCCGTAGGCCTTGTCGATGCCGTCCTTGAGCAGGCTGACCGCCTGGTCGAAGGGGATGACGTCGGCCAGCTTGAAGAAGGCTGTCTGCATGACCATGTTGATGCGCCCGCCCAGGCCGACCGCGCCCGCGATCTCGACCGCGTCCACGGTGTAGAATCGGAGATGCTTTTGCGCGATGGTCCGGCGCATGGCGGCCGGGAGTTGTTTTTCGATTTCGTCGCCGGTCCAGGGGCAGTTCAGGACGAAGGTTCCGCCGTCCTTGATGCCTTCGAGCACATCGTAGAGGTGCACGTAACTCGGGTTGTGGCAAGCCACGTAGTCGGCGGCGGTCACCAGGTAGGTGGACTGGATGGGGGCGTGGCCGAAACGCAGGTGGGAGATGGTGATGCCGCCGGACTTCTTGGAGTCATAGGCGAAGTAGCCCTGGGCGTACATGTCGGTGTTGTCGCCGATGATCTTGATGGCCTGCTTGTTCGCGCCCACCGTCCCGTCCGAACCGAGACCCCAGAACTTGCACTGCACGGTGCCTTGGGGGGTCGTGTCCAGGGTCCCGGTCAGGACGAGGGAGGAGTTCGTCACATCGTCGTCGATGCCCACGGTGAAGCGGGGCTTGGGAGAGGACGAGGCCAGGTTGTCGAAGACGGCTTTGACCATAGCCGGAGTGAATTCCTTGGAGCCCAGGCCGTAGCGCCCGCCGACCACGGCGGGGCCGTCGCCGTGCTCCAGGAGCACGGCGCAGATGTCCTGATACAGGGGATCGCCCTGCGCGCCGGGTTCCTTGGTTCTGTCGAGGACCGCGAGCCGCTTGCAGGCGGCGGGCAGCACGGACAGGAAGTGGGCGGCGGAGAAGGGCCGGTACAGCCGGACCTTGATCAGGCCGACCTTTTCGCCGTCCGCGACCAGGCGGTTGACCACTTCCTCGATGGTCTCGCAGGAAGAGCCCATGGAGACGATGACCCGCTCGGCGTCGGGCGCGCCCACATAGTCGAAGGGTTTGTACGCCCGGCCGGTCAGGGCCGAGACGCGGTCCATGTATTCCTCGACGATGGCCGGGATGACGTCATAGTTGGAATTGGCCGCCTCGCGTCCCTGGAAATAGATGTCCGGGTTCTGGGCGGTGCCGCGAATGTTCGGGTGTTCGGGGTTCATGGCCCGGGCGCGGAACTCGGCTACCTTGTCCATGTTCAGGAGCGGCTTCATGTCCGCGTAATCGATGGTTTCGATCTTCTGGATTTCGTGGGAGGTGCGGAACCCGTCGAAGAAGGAGACGAAAGGCACCGACGCCTCCACCGTGGACAGGTGGGCCACCAGGGAGAGGTCCATGACCTCCTGGACCGAAGCGGCCGCGAGCATGGCGAAGCCGGTCTGGCGGCAGGCCATGACGTCCTGGTGATCGCCGAAGATGGACAGGGCATGTCCGGCCACGGCGCGGGCCGAGACGTGGAACACGCAGGGCAGCAGTTCGCCCGCTATCTTATACATATTCGGGATCATCAACAGCAGCCCTTGGGACGCGGTGAAAGTGGTCGTCAGCGCCCCTCCGGCCAGGGACCCGTGGACCGCGCCCGCCGCGCCCGCCTCGGATTGCATCTGGCGGATCTTCAAGGGGTGGCCGAAGACGTTTCGTTTGTCCTGGGCTGCCCACTCGTCGGCGATTTCGCCCATGGTGGAGGAGGGAGTAATGGGATAGATGGCGGCGGTTTCGCTCATGGCGTAGGCCACCCAGGCGGCGGCGGTGTTGCCGTCCATGGTTTTCATTTTGGACATGTCGTGCTCCGTTTTTTTTGATGCTTGTTGCGGGTCGCTATATGGTTACGCCTCGACAAGAGCCTGAGTGGCGTGGGCGATCTCCATCTCTTCGTTGGTGGGGACCACCAGGACGGCCACCGGGCTGTCGTCGGTACTGATGCGTCGCACGCCTGGTTCGCGCGTCGTGTTGCGTTCCGGGGAGAGTTTGATGCCGAGCCCTTCCAGTCCTTCGCAGGCGGCGGCCCGGACGGCGTCGTCGTTCTCGCCGATACCCGCGGTGAAGACCACGGCGTCGGCCCGGCCGAGCACGGCCAGGTAGGCCCCGATGCGGGCCTTGACCCGGTAGGCGAACATCTCGAAGGCGAGCTGGGCTTGCTCGTCGCCCCGCTTGCGGGCAGCGTGCACGTCGCGCATGTCGTTCAGGCCGCAGATGCCGAGCAGGCCGCTTTGCTTGTTGAGCAGGGTGTCCACCTCGACTACGGACATTTTCCGGTGCTGGGCGATGAATGGGAACAGGGCCGGGTCCACATCGCCCGAACGGGTGCCCATCATCAGCCCTGCCAGGGGCGTCAGCCCCATGGTCGTGTCCACGCACCGGCCGCGTTTGACCGCGGCCATGGAGCAGCCGTTGCCCAGGTGGGCGGTGATCAGGTCGGTCTCGCCCACGGGCTTGCCGAGGAAGGCGGCGGCCTCGCGGGTGACGTATTTGTGCGAGGTGCCGTGGAAGCCGTACTTGCGGATTTTGAGATCCGTATAGAGGTCCATGGGCACGGGATAGAGATATGCCTTGGGCGGCATGGTCTGGTGGAATTCGGTGTCGAACACGGTCACGTTGGGCGTGTTGGGGAAGAGTTCCAGGGCGACCTCGATGCCCGCCAGGTTTGCGGCGTGCAGCGGTGCCAGGGGAATGTTGTCGCGGATGGTCTCGACCACATCCGCATCCACCAGGACCGGAGCCGAGAAGGACTCGCCGCCCTGGACCACGCGGTGGCCCACGGCGTCGATGTCGGTCAGGGAGTCGATGACGCCCCAGTCCTCGCCGATGAGCTTGTCCACCATGAGCCCCATGGCCGCCTTGTGATTCGGAATGACCCGGTGCTCCACGGACTTGGCGTCGGGCCATTTGTCCGGGTTGGATTTCTGGGTGATGGAACCCATCTCCTCGCCAATGCGTTCGATGACGCCCAAGGCCATGACCCGGTCGTCGGCCATGTCGATGAGCTGGTACTTGAGGGACGAACTGCCGGAGTTGATGACCAGGATGTGCATGCTAGATGCTCCTTTGAGCCTGGGCCTGGATGGCGGTGATGGCCACGGTGTTGACGATGTCGCGCACGCGGCAGCCGCGCGACAGGTCGTTGACCGGCTTGTTCAGTCCCTGGAGGACCGGGCCGATGGCCACGGAGCCGGGCACGGCCCGTTGCACCGCCTTGTAGGTGTTGTTGCCGGTGTTCAGATCCGGGAAGATGAAGACCGTGGCCTTGCCCGCCACTTCGGAGCCGGGCAGTTTGGTTCGGGCCACTTCGGGATCCACAGCCGCGTCGTACTGCAACGGCCCTTCGATGGGCAGGGTCAGGCCGCGCTCCTCGGCCAGGGTCTTGGCGATGGCCGTGGCCTCCACGACCTTGTCCACGTCCGCGCCTGAGCCGGATCCGCCCGTGGAATAGGAGAGCATGGCCACATACGGGTCGATGCCGAAGAGCCGGGCGGTCTGGGCCGAGTTCAGGGCAATTTCGGCCAGTTGCCGGGCGTCGGGCTTCGGGTTGACCGCGCAATCGCCGAAACAGACTACGCGGTCGCCCATGCACATGAGGAACACGGACGAGACGATGGAGGCGTCCGGCCGGGTCTTGATGAATTCGAAGGCGGGCCGGATGGTCTGGGCCGTGGTGGTCACGGAGCCGGAGACCATGCCGTCGGCGTGTCCGGCGTGGACCATCATGGTCCCGAAATACGTGGGGTCCACGATGCGGTCGCGGGCATCCTCCATGCGGATGCCCTTGTGCTTGCGGGCCTCGAAGTAGCGCCGGGCGTAGTCCTCGAACTGCGGGGACGCCGCCGGGTCCACCACCTGCGCGCCGTTGAGCTGCACGCCGAGGGCGGCGGCCTGGGCCGCGACGGCCTCCGGGTCGCCGAGCAGGGTGATGTCCGCCACGTTGCGCCGTTGCAATATCTCGATGGCCCGGAGGATGCGTTCGCTCGACCCCTCGGGCAGGACAATGCGCATGCGCCGGGCCCGGGCCGTCTCGATAAGGTTGTACTCGAACATGATCGGCGTGATCTTGGTGGACTGGGTGGTCACCAGCCGGTCGCGCAGTTCCTCGATGTCCACCCGGGCCTCGAACAGGCCTATGGCCGAAGCGATCTTGGTCGGGTGCTCGGGGTCAATGGTCCCGTGCAGGGCCTGGAGGGTCTGGGTGGCCTTGAAGGTGTGGTCCGTCACGCTCAGTATGGGCAGGGGCACGCCGGTCCAGCCTTCGATGAGTCGGTGCATGGCCACGGACGGCTGGATGCCGCCGGTCAGGACCATGCCCGCGATGTTCCCGTAGGAGGCGGACTGGCGCGAGGAAATGGCCGCCAGGATGATGTCCATGCGGTCGCCCGGGGTGATGATCAGGGCGCCGTCCTCGATGTATTCCAGGAAATGGGTGATGTGCATGGCCGCGGTCAGGAAGCTGTCCACCGGGGTGTCCAGGCTGCCGTGCCCGTAGAGGACCTTGGCGTCCAGCCACTTGATGACGTCGTGGATGGTCGGGTTGCCCAACCGCTTGTCGTCCGGGATGGCATAGGTCAACAGGGGGTGCGCGGTGCGCGTCCGGGCCTTCAGGTCCTTGAGGGTCTCGGGGGAGAAGTCCGGCCGGGCGCGGTTGACGATCAGCCCCAGGACCTCCAGGCCGCGCTCCTCGAATATCTCCACCGTGCGCTGGGCCGAACTGCACAGTTCGTCGTCCGAACGGTCCAGGCCGTTGACCACGAGCAGGACCGGGCAGCCCAGGTTGGAGACGATGGCCGCGTTGATCTCGAATTCCAGGGTGGCGCTGCCGCCGATGTAGTCCGTGCCTTCGCACAGGACGAAGTCGTATTCCTTTTCCAGCTCCTTGAATTTGTTCAGGGTGTTCTCCAAGAGCAGGGCCTTGTTTCCACTGTTGATCAGCCTGCGCGCCTCGCTCAGGGTGTAGCCGTAGGTCCGCTCATAGGGCTGGTCGAGCTTGAAGTGGCGGAGCAGCAGGTCGATGTCGTGGTCGCGGCGGCCGTCCAGCGGATCGTTGATGACCGGGCGGAACACGGCCACGTTCTGGAGATTGGCGCGCAACAGGTGCATGACGCCGAGGACGATGGCGGATTTGCCGCTGCGGGCCTCGGTGGCCGCTATGTAGAGACTCTTGGACATATTGGTCTCCTTGGACCGGCCCGGAGGAGAACCGGGAGAAGGCGGTTGTCGGTGCGCCTTCTCCCGGCCGGATGCCGTGGGTGACGTCGGGGCTGTTGACGACGGCATCCGCTATGCTCCGTAGGGCATGGGGTATGGCTTATCGGTCAGTTCTCGGCCGGGGTCTCCTTGGCCAGGAACGGTTCGTCCCGGTCGTAGCAGACCAGGCCGCAGCGCAGACAGCGGTCGGCTTCGGCCAGGGCCTGCTCCTGGTTGAGCGGCCCCTCCACCTCGCTGAAGGAGCAGGTGCGCTCGTCGTCGTGGCACAGCAGGGGCAGCACCGCCCGCTGCTTGCGCTCCACGTGGTCTATTTCCTTGAACAACGTGTAGGGAATCATGCCCTTCTGAGTGGTCTCCGGGACCGGAATGGCTGTTTGCGTCATGTAATAGTGGATGGAACGGGCCGCCTTGCGCCCGTCGCCGATGGCCGAGATGACCAGGTCCGGGCCGGTGTAGACGTCGCCCGCGGTGAATACGCCGGGGATGGCCGTCTCGAAGGTATCGGGGTCGGCCACAATGGTCTGCCACTTGGTGGTCTCCAGGGGACAGGTTCCCTCGGGATTGTCCTCGTACAGGCAGGTGAGATCCGGCTTCTGCCCGATGGCCGGAATAATCAGGGAGGCCTCCATGCGCTGTTCGGACCCCTCCTTCTTGACCGGGCGGCGGCGTCCGGATTCGTCCGGCTCGCCGAGCTCCATCTCGTAGTACTCCAGGTGAGTGGCCCGGCCGTTCTCGTCGCCGATGACCTTCGCCGGGGCAGCCAGGAATTTGAACTTCACGCCCTCGTCCTCGGCCCCGTCGATCTCTTCCACATCGGCGGGCATTTCGTTGCGCGTGCGCCGGTACATGAGCGTCACGTCGGCCCCGAGGCGGACGCAGGTGCGGGCCGCGTCGATGGCGGTGTTGCCGCCGCCGACCACGATGACCTTGTCCCCGGTCTCGGGCTTCTGGCCCAGGGCGTGGGCGGTCAGGAATTCGATGCCGCCCATGACGCCGTCCAGGTCCTCGCCCTCGGCGTACATGCCCGACGCCTTCCATGCGCCGATGCCGATGAAGACCGCGTCGAAGCCGTCGGCCTTGAGGGATTCCAGGGTGAAGTCGCGGCCGAACTTGGTGTTCATTCGCGTGTCGATGCCCAGGTCCAGGATGCCCTGGATCTCCCAGTCGAGGTCCGCCTTGGGCAGCCTGTATTCGGGGATGCCGTAGCGGGTCTGGCCGCCGAGTTCGGGCATGGCGTCGAAGATGGTCGGATGGTGGCCCAGGCGGCGCAGGAAATAGGCGCAGGACAGGCCCGCCGGGCCGCCGCCGATGACGGCCACGCGTTTGCCGGTATCCTTGGCGCAAGGCACGGGCAGCCGTGCGCCCGAATGCAGCTCGCGGTCGGCCACGAACCTCTTCAGCATGTTGATGCCCACCGAGGTGTCCACGTACTGGCGGCGGCAGACCGTTTCGCACGGGCGGGGGCAGACCCGGCCGCAGGTGACCAGCAGCGGATTGCGTTCCTTGATGGTCATGACAGCGCCATCGAAGTCGCCCGCCTTGATCTGTTCGATGTACCGGGGGATGTTGATCTGGGCCGGGCACTTCTGGCGGCACGGAGCCAGACAGTCGGTGGTCTGGTTGAGGTGCAGCAGCCGGGTGGTCATGCCGGAGATGCCGATGACCCCGCGCGGGCAGGCGTCCACGCAGTTGCCGCACGCCTTGCACTGGTTCGGGTCGATGACCGGCAGCCCCTCGGGTCCCATGTGGATGGCGTCGAACGGGCAGGCGCGCACACAGGTGCCGAGCCCCAGGCACCCCTCGGGGCAGGATTTGGACCCGCCGTAGAGCAGGTGGGCGGCCCGGCAGTCGAGCGCGCCCTCGTAGTGGAAGGCGTCCTCGGCCCGCAGCCCGCCGGTGCAGTCGCGCACGGCCAGCTCGGGCTCGCGCTCAATGACCTCCTGGCCCATGATGGCCGCGACGATCGCGATGGCCTCGGCGTCGGCCACGATGCAGACCGAGGCGGGCGCCTTGCCCGCCACGATGGCCGCCGCTGCGCCCGAACAGCCGGGGAAGCCGCAGCCTCCGCAGTTCGCGCCGGGCAGGTTGTCCTCGATGAGCGCGATGCGCGGGTCCTCCTTGACGAAGAGGAGCTTCGAGGCGAGGCCCAGGATGGCCGCGGCCAGCAGGCCGATGCCGAATAGAGTCAGTCCCGATGTCAGTATCATGATGTCGTCCCGTGCTTGTCCGTTAAATCATGCCCTTGAAGGCGAAGAAGGCCAGCGACATGAGTCCGGCCATGACCAGACCGATGGGCGTGCCCCGCATGGCCACGGGCAGCCGCCGTACGGCCAGTTTTTCGCGGATACCCGCCAGCAGGACCAGTGCGATCATGAAGCCCAGGCCCGAGGCGAAGGAGAACATGACCGTTTTGAGGAAGCCGAACTCCTCGCGCTGGCAGATGAGCGCGATGCCCATGACCGCGCAGTTGGTGGTGATGAGCGGCAGGAAGATGCCCAGCGACTTGTACAGCGGCGGGACCATCTTCTTGAGGAACATCTCCACGAACTGGACCAGGGCGGCGATGACCAGGATGAAGGCCAGCGTCTGGAGGAAGTCCAGGCCGAAGGGGGCCAGGACGTATTCCTGGACCAGCCAGGTGATGGCCGCGGCCATGACGGCCACGAAGACCACGGCTCCGCCCATGCCCAGCGCCACGCCCGTGTCCTTGGAGGTGCCGATGAACGGGCAGTTGCCCAGGTACTGGGCCAGGACGATGTTGTTGACGAACATCGCCCCGATGAAGAGAAGGAAGTATTCCTGCATGATCGTTTCCCCCGGGGATTAGCAGTTCTTGTGCCCGCAGCCGCCGCAGGCGCCGCAGTCGTGGGTGGGGCCCTGGACGGCCGCCAGTCCCCGGCGCTTGCGCCGGACGTTTTCCACGAAGGTCATGATACACAGCAGGATGCCGAGCGAGACGAACGCGCCCGGGGCCTGGACCATGATGCCGATGGGCTGGAATCCGTCCCAGGCCACGTTGACCCCGAAAATCATGCCCGTGCCGAGCAATTCGCGCAGGGCGCCCAGGAAGGTCAGGGACATGGTGAAGCCCACCCCCATGCCGAGCCCGTCGGCCATGGATAGCAGCGGCGGGTTCTTGGACGCGAAGGCCTCGGCCCGGCCCAGGATGATGCAGTTGACCACGATCAGCGGCACGAAAATGCCGAGCTGTTGGTAGAGCGGATAGGCGAAGGCCTGCATGAGCAACTCGACGGCCACCACCAGCGAGGCGGCGAC
The DNA here is from genome assembly GCF_017351175.1 of Desulfovibrio sp. Huiquan2017. NCBI lineage: Bacteria > Pseudomonadati > Thermodesulfobacteriota > Desulfovibrionia > Desulfovibrionales > Desulfovibrionaceae > Desulfovibrio > Desulfovibrio sp. Huiquan2017. Next base: position 172,579 of record NZ_JAFMPN010000008.1, read on the forward strand.
CACGATGAAGCAGGCGATGCGCACCTTGGCCGGGATGATCTTCCTGAGCAGGGAGACCATCAGGTTGGACAGGGTCAGGACGAAGACCACAGCCACGCCCATGCCCAGCCCGTTGTTGGCCGTGTTGGTCACGGCCAGGGTGGGGCACAGCCCGAGGACCAGCTTGAACGGCGGCAGGTCCGTCCACAGCCCCTTGGAGAATTCCTTCCATAATCTGCTATTCATTGTCGGCTCCATGCGGTGCGGCGGTTCAGGACCAGCCGCCGGCGAGTTTGCCTTTCAGGGCGTTGAATATGGCGATGGCATCGCGCACGGCGGTCACGGTGCCGGTGGACGAGATGGTCGCCCCGGCCACGGCCTCGATGTCGCCGCCGTTTTTCTTGAGATCCACCTTGTCCAGTGAATGGCCCCGGAATTGGGTGGTGTAGCCGTGCTCGGCCACGCGCGCGCCCACACCCGGGGTCTCCTTGAGGGTGGTGATGCCGATGCCGGTCAGAGCCGCGCCCTGCATGTCAAAGCCGACCATGACGCCGATGTCGCCGCCGTATCCCTTGCCCGAGGTCTCAAAGGCCAGGCCCACGAGCTTGCCGGAGTTCAGGGCCGGGAACACCATCACGGTCCGGCCGTCCACATCGAATTTCCGGCGGTCCTTGATCGGGTTGTTGTCGTAGCCGGTCAGGACGGATTCGATGGCCGGGGCCTGGACGTAGGTCAGGACCTGCTCCTCGATGATCGGGGCCGTGACCTGCTTGAGGGCGGCCAGGGTGATGCCCGCTATGCCGCAGATGAACGACAGGACGATCATCATTTTCATCATTTCCTTCATGGCCTATCTCCTTCCGAACGGCTTGGGCCGGATGCGTTCCAGGACCGGGGTGAACAGGTTGGCCAGCAGGATGGCGAAGGGTACGCCGTCCGGGTAGACGCCCCAGGTCCGGATGATGACGATGAGCGCTCCGGTCAGCAGTCCGAAGAGGAGCATGGGAATTTGCCGGTTGGGCGAGGACGGTCCGTCCGTGGCCAGGAAGAAAGCGCCGAACAGGGTGGACCCGGTCAGCAGGTGGAACATCGGGGAGGCGTAGATGGACGGGTCCAGCCAGTGGAACAGGAAGGCGGTCAGGGCGACTCCGCCGATGACTCCCACCGGGATGATGGACGAGATGTGCTTGCGCATGACCAGGAGCAGGCCGCCCAGGAGCACGCCCGCGATCTGGACCGCGCCCAGTCCGCCGAGTTGCTTGCCCAGGAAGAGTTGGCGGGTGTCGGTGATCTGGACCGCGTCCAGGCCGAAGTTTTTGAGCTGGGCCAGGGGATAGGTCAGGTCCATGCCGAGCATGGAGGCGTCGATGTCCATGAAGGCGGGCCAGGAGATGCGGCACACGGCCCAGCCGATGAGCGGGGCGCAGAACGGGCTGCCGCCCAGGGGGCCGAAAATCATCTTGCCGAGGACGATGGCGGTCGCGCTGCCGAAGACCACCAGCCACCAGGGGGCTGAGGCGGGGAGCAGGAAGGCGAAGGACAGCCCCACGGTAAAGGCGTGGAAGTCGGCGACGTCGGTCTCCCGGTCCATGAAATAATCGCAGGCCATTTCGGCCAGCACGGCGGCGGCCATGGACAGGGCCATGACCCGCACGGCGGGCATGCCGAAGGTTATGGCCGCCATGACGGCGGCGGGCAGCATGGCCACCAGGATGGTCAGCATCCGGTCCCGCACGGTGGTGCCGCAATGGCGATGGGGCGGGACCGAGACGGTCAGGGCAAAGGGATTGAGGGGCTTCACGGCTGGGTTTCCTCCCCGGACTGGGCTTTGGCCTTCGCCAATTCGCTTTTGGCGAGCCGGATGTATTGGAGCATGGGGCGGCGGGCAATGCAGAAGTAGCCGCACAGGCCGCATTCGAAGCAGGCATCCACGGCCTCGGCCTCGGCCTTGGCGTATTGTCCGAACTCGGCGTAGCTGGTGATCATGGCCGGGTCGAGGCGGGCCGGACAGCGGCGCACACACTCGCCGCAGCCCACACAGGGGGCGTCCATGGCCACCGGGGCCGGGTTGCGCACCAGGCTGACGCAGGTGGTGGCGCGATCCACGCCTTGGGTGGGCGAAGCGGCGGCCCTGCCGCGAAGCACGCCGCCCAGGACGATGCGGTCGCCGTCGCGGATGGTTCCGCCGTCGGTGGTCAGGATCTCGCCCACCGGGACGCCCAGGTCTATGAGCCGGGCCGTGTTGTCCACGGTGACCATGGTTTGCATGACCGGCAGGCCGGTCTTCATGACCAGCCCGGCATGGAAGACGGTCTCCAGACCGACCACCAGGGTGTGGTCCGGCGCCTCGATGCCGGTCACCGTCTTGGCCACCAGCGGGTCGAGGCCCTGGGGATACTGGTCCGAGACGACCTTGACGGTCATGTCCGGCAGGCTCTCCCGAACGCCGCCGGCCACGGCCAGGACCGCGTCCACGGGCACGAAGCCCCGGACCAGGGCCTCGGCCCCGGCGCACAGGGTGTCGAGCTGTTCGGCCAGGAGGGTGCGCCGGGAGCGCAGGCCGGGTTCCTCGTCCACGCCGTTGATGATAAGGGTGTCCACCTGGGCGCAGGCCGGAATGTCGGCCCCCAGCTCACGCAGCCGGGTCAGGAGTTCCGGGCCGCTCAGACCGTCCAGAACCGCCGGGGCCACGGTCTTGCCCTCCTGGCGGGCGATGCGGATACGGTATGGGTCCACATGCAGGACCTTGCCGGGAAACGGGGCGTGGATGTCGCCCGCGCCGGGCCGGGACGCCGTGGCGATGCGTTCGCCGCGCACGACCTCCTGCCCGCAGGAAACCAGCGGACAGTGGCGGTCCAGGGTCACTTCCGCCGGGGCTGGGGATGTCTCTTGCATAGTCATTGTCGGTTTACCTGCTGATGTGGCATTGGTTGCAGTTGTCCGGGCCGTAGGGGCCCGCGCCCATTTCCTCATGGCAGGACATGCACTGGTCGTGGAAAGCGTTCATACGGGGCAGGACCAGTTCCCGGGTCTCGGACTCGTGGCATTGGTTACAGGCCGAAAAGTCGCCCTTGTAGTCGGTCATGTCCTTCTGAATGTGGCAGGATTTGCAACTGGATAATCCTTTGTCGAACATGTCCTCATGACACTGGCCGCAACTCTCATGCCCGGCCTCGCGTATGGACAGGAGTTTGTCCGTGCTCTTTTCCGTGTGGCAGTTGGTGCACTTCTGGGGCTCGGGTTCGATCTCCTTGCCGTGGTGGCAGTCGTAACAGTCCGAGGCGTAGTCCTTGTGCGCATCGTGGTCGAAGCGGATCTTGTCGTACTCTATGTGATGGCAGCGTACGCAGTAGGATTCGTTGGGGAAGGAATCCATGTGGTTGTCCACGAAATTTTGATCGAAGTCGTTGGGATGGCAGGAGCCGCAGGCCAGGGCCCCGTCTTCCGGGGTGACGATGGGCTGGGACCTGTCATGATGACAGCGGGAGCATTCGATCTGGTAGTCCCGGTGGTGGACCAGGTGGGAAAAGATGACCTTGCCCCCGTTGTTCTCGAACAGGATGCGCATGGGCATCGGCTGCGTCTGGCCGGACCGGACATAGCCGACGATGGCCACCGCCAGGAGTACGATGGTCGCCGCCAGGACCGGAAATAATTTCGATTTTGAACGCATCTTTCCTCTCCGCCGCGATGAAACGGCAGCTCCGGTTGATTACAATGGACTGGTTTGTTGCAATCTGCGGGCGGCCGGAGCCGCCCGCAGGGTTATGTCGTTACTTGGGAATGATCGCCCAACTCGGCACGGTGGTGAGATCGATGCCCCAGAGCGCCGGGAGGATGTAAACCACGAAGCCCGTGATCAGGATCGTTCCTATGATGTTCAACCAGACGCCCGCCTTCGCCATCTGTTTGATGGTCACGCATCCGCTGCCGAAAATGACGGCGTTGGGCGGCGTGGCCACCGGGAGCATGAAGGCGTAGGAGGCCGCCACGCAGGCGCCGACGATGGTCGCGAACGGGTGCACGCCCATGGCGATGGCCGCGGAACCCATGATGGGCACGAGCAGGGTGGCGGTGGCGGTGTTGGAAGTGATCTCGGTCAGGAAGATGGTGATCAGGACCACCGCGCCGACGAAGACGATCATGCTGGTGCCTTCAAGCGCGCCGAGCTGGCTCGCGATGTAGGCCGCCAGACCGGTCTTGGCGAAGCCGTTGGCGATGGCCAGGCCGCCGCCGAAGAGCAGGATCACGTCCCAAGGAATCTTCACGGCGGTTTTCCAGTCCAGGAGGAACTGGCCTTTTTTGAAGTCCACGGGAATGGCGAACAGGATCAGGGCGCCGAAAATAGCGATGGTGGCGTCGCCGATGTACTTGAAGTGGGGCAGGATGCCCAGGACGAAAGCGGATTTTGCCATGAAGCCGCGCGCCAGCCAGAAGGCGGCCATGAAACAGCCTACGATGACGATTTTCTTTTCCGCGTTGGACATGGGGCCGAGTTTCTTCACTTCGTCGTTGATGATCTTGGCGCCACCGGCCAGTTCCATGCCGCCGGTGGGGAAGAGGATCTTGGTCAGCAGGACCCAGGCGATGGCCATGGTGATGACCGCCAAGGGCACGCCGAAAATCATCCACTGGCCGAAGCCGATCTGCACGCCGAACATCTTTTCGACCATGCCCGCCATGACGGTGTTGGGCGGGGTGCCGATGATGGTGGCCACGCCGCCGATGGACGCGGCATAGGCGATGCCGAGCATCAGGCCTCGGCCGAAGTTGAATTCGGGACCGATATTGGTGACGCTGTCGCGCAGGTGCTCGGAGTCGTAGCCTGTGGCCTGCTGGATGACGGCCATGCCGATGGGCACCATCATCATGGCCGTGGCGGTGTTGGACACCCACATGGACAGGAAGCCGGTGGCCACCATGAAGCCCATGATCATTCGGGCCGGGCTGGTGCCGATGGCTTTGATGGTATACAGGGCCACGCGGCGGTGCAGGTTCCAGCGCTCCATGGTCACGGCCAGGAAGAAGCCGCCCATGAACAGGTAAATCAGGTGATTGGCGTAGGGGGCCGTGGAAGCCGAAGACTTCATGACGCCCAACAACGGGAAAAGGGCGATGGGCATGAGGGAGGTCGCCGGAATGGGGATTGCCTCGGTGATCCACCAAATGGCCATCAGGACGGTCACTGCCGCCACGCGCCATGCTTCGAGCTTCATACCTTCGGGAGCCGGAATGAGCAGCATGGCGATAAACACGATGGGTCCGAGAAAGAACCCTATCTGTTTGCCCTTGTTGGATTCAGCCTGATCAGACATATTACACTCCTCACTAAGTAAGACGTTTTCACCTCGGAAAGGACCGCAACCCCAGACGGCGCTGAGGGAAAAAGCCGGGCGGAGCACCCCGCTCCACCCGGCTTTCGTTTTTAGATTCCGAGATGATAGGTTTCAACGAACGCGCTCACGCGGGCGCCGGAATCGGCGATGCGCTTGCTGAGCGACGCCTTGTATTTTTCCAGATCGAGCGGCTTGCGGGCCACGCCCTCCTCCATGGCTGCCTTGGCCACGGCCACGGAGACGTACTCGATGAGCCGCAGGTCCAGGGCCTTGGGGATGACGTAGTCGGTGCCGAATTCAAGCTTGTCCACACCGAAGGCTTCGCAGACGTATTGCGGGGCCTCGGTCTTGGCCAGATCGGCCAGGGCCTTGGCGGCCGCCAACTTCATGCCCTCGGTGATGGAGGAGGCTCTGCAGTCCAGCGCGCCGCGGAAGATGAACGGGAAACCGAGCACGTTGTTGACCTGGTTGGGGAAGTCGGAACGGCCGGTGCCCATGATGCAGTCCGGGCGCGCCGCCTTGGCGTCGTCGTAGGTGATCTCCGGGTCCGGGTTGGCGCAGGCGAAGATGATCGGGCAGTTGTCGGACATGGACTTGACCATCTCCTGGGAGACGATGCCGCCCTTGGACAGGCCCAGGAAGCAGTCCGCGCCGACCATGGCCTCGGCCAGGGAGCCGTAGGCCTTCTCGGTGGCGTACTGTTGCTTGAACTCGTTGAGGTCGGTGCGGGCCTTGTTGATGTGGCCGCGGGAATCGAACATGGCGATGTTCTCGAACTTGACGCCCATGTTCCGGTACAGATTGGTGCAGGCGATGGCCGCCGCGCCCGCGCCGGAGATGACCACGCGCATGTCGGCCGGATTCTTGCCCGAGATCTCGATGGCGTTCATCATGCCCGCGGCCGTGACGATGGCCGTGCCGTGCTGATCGTCATGGAAGACCGGGATGTTCATTTCCTTTTTCAGCTTCTCCTCGATGTAGAAGCATTCGGGGGCCTTGATGTCTTCGAGGTTGATGCCGCCGAAGGTCGGCTCCAGGGCCTTGACCACTTCGCACAGCTTGTCGGGATCGGTCACGTCCAGGTCGATGTCGTAGACGTCCACGTCGCCGAAGACCTTGAACAGCACGCCCTTGCCTTCCATGACCGGCTTGCCGGCCAGGGGGCCGATGTTGCCCAGGCCGAGCACGGCGGTGCCGTTGGAGACCACGCCCACCAGGTTGCCCTTGCCGGTGTATTCGTAAACCAGTTCGGGATCGGCGTGGATCGCCTTGCACGCCTCGGCGACGCCGGGGCTGTACGCCATGGACAGATGCTTCTGGGTCTTGCACGGCTTGACCGGAACGACCTCGACCTTCCCCTTGCGGCCGATGGAATGGTAGTCCAGGGCCTCCTGTTTGGTGAACAATGCCATTTTGGAATCTCCTTGTGGTTGTGCGTTATTCGATGCCCGCGGCCTTGCGGTCGGGCACGGCGTACAGTTCGCCGCCGTGGGAATCGTTGATGACGAGCAGGGGGAAGTCCTCGACCTTCATTTCGCGAATGGCCTCGGGGCCGAGTTCGTCAAAGGCGATGACGGTGGACTCCACGATGGAATTGGACAGCAGCGCGCCCGCGCCGCCGGTGGCGCCGAAGTACACGGCGGTGTAATCCTGCATGGCCTGCCGGGTGGCCTCGTCGCGCTTGCCCTTGCCGATGGTTGCCTTGAGCCCGAGCGAGTAGAGACGCGGGGCGAAGGAGTCCATGCGGTAGCTGGTGGTCGGTCCGGCCGCGCCGATGGGGCGGCCCGGAGGCGCCGGAGAGGGGCCGACGTAATAGATGGCCGCGCCCTTGAGATCGAAGGGCAGTTCCTTGCCCGCGTCGAGCAGGTCCACGAGTTTCTTGTGAGCCGCGTCGCGCGCGGAATAGATGGTCCCGGTCAGGAAGACCACGTCGCCCGCCTTGAGCTGGGCGATGTCCTCATCGGTCAATGGGGTGTTCAGTTTGTATTCAGCCATTAGAGTATGACCTCCTCATGCCGCTGGGAGTGGCATTGCACGTTGACGGCCAGAGGCAGGCTCGCCAGGTGGCACGGCTCCATGGTGATCTTCACGCTGAGCACGGTGGTCTTGCCGCCGAGCCCCATGGGGCCGATGCCCAGCGCGTTGATGGCGTCCGTGAGCTCCTGTTCCTTGGCCGCGATATCCGGATCGGGATGGGTGTCGTCGAGTTTGCGCAGCAGACCGCGCTTGGCGATCTTGGCCGCGTGCTCGAAGGTCCCGCCAATGCCCACGCCGATGACCGTGGGCGGGCAGGGGTTCGGGCCCGCTTCGGCCACGCGGTTGACCACGAACTTCTTGATTCCTTCCCAGCCCTGGGCCGGGGCGAGCATGGTCACGCGGGACATGTTTTCGGCGCCGCCCCCCTTGGCCATGAAGGAGATCTTCAGCTTGTCGCCGGGCACGAAATCGAAGTGGATGATGGCCGGGGTGCCGTCGCCGGTGTTGGCCCGGGTCAGCGGGTCGCAGGCGGACTTGCGCAGGTAGCCTTCCTTGTAGCCCTTGCGGGTGCCCTCGTTGATGGCCTCGCGCAGGTTGCCGCCCTCGATGCGCACGTCGTCGCCCACTTCCACGAAGAAGACGGCCAGTCCGGTGTCCTGGCACAGTGGCAGTTTGGTCTCGTGGGCCAGGTCCGCGTTTTCCAGGAGCTGGCGGAGCACTTCCTTGGCGGAAGGGCTGGTTTCCTCTGCCATGGCCTTTTCCAACTTGCCGCGCACGTCGGCGGGCAGTTCGGTGTTGGCACTGACGCACATCTTGGCGACGGCGTCGATGATGTCGCTGGTCTGAATGGTACGCATGCTATTTCTTCCTGAAGATCTGCTTCATTGCGGTGATGCCCATCTTGCGGCGCAGGAAGCCGAGCTGGTTCTGCAAGGGCAGCCCCTTGGGACAGACGTCTTCGCAGGCGAGAAGGCCCATGCAGCCGAAGATGCCGTTGTCGTTGCCGATGACCTCGAAGTACTGCTCGTCCGTGCGTTCGTCGCGGGGATCGACCACGAAGCGGGCGATGCGGTTCAGGGCCGCGGCCCCCATGAAGTCGTCGCGCAGGCGGGCGGTTCCACAGGCCGAGATGCAGCAGCCGCACTCGATACAGCGTTCGAGTTCGTAAATCTGCTCGGCCACGGAGTTGTCCATGCGCTCCTCTTCCTTGGCGGGGTCGAAGACCTTCTTGGTGTGCACCCAGGACTCGGTCTTGGCGTACATCTCGCGGAACCAGACGCCCGTATCCACGGACAGGTCGCCGACGAGTTTGAAGACCGGCAGGGGGTGCAGGATAATGTGTCCGGGCAGGTCCTTGGTCTTGGTTTGGCAGGCCAGGCCCGGGCGGCCGTTGATGACCATGGCGCACGCCCCGCAGATGCCCGCGCGGCAGCAGAAGTCGAAGATCAGACTCGGGTCCTGCTCCTCGCGCAGCCTGTTCAGGGCGATGAACAGGGTCATGTTCGGGTGCTCGTCGAGGATGTACTCCTGCATGTGCGGGACATCACCCTTCCTTTCGGGATTGTACCGGAATATCTCGAATTTTATTTGTCTACCCATGATGCGTTCCTTTATTGATCCGGGTTACTTCTTCTTGCCGATTTCGGTGACGGGGCTCTTGACGGTGCGATCCTTGACGTACTTTTCGTCCGCCGGGATGATCTTGCCGCCGCCATAGCCGCGGTCGCCCGGAGGCAGTTCGAAGAGCGGCGTGGTGTCCTCGTACTTGAGGTCGGGCATGTCCGCGCCCATGGGCCAGTAGGCCAGGGTACGGTTGAGCCATTCCTTGTCGTTGCGCGCGGGGAAGTCCTCGCGGTTGTGAGAGCCGCGGGATTCCGTGCGCACGAGGGCCGCCTGGGCGATGCACATGGCCAGCCGGACCTGTCCCTCGATCTTGAGGGCGGCGGCCAGCTCGTGGTTGCAGCCCACGCCGTCGGAGACCAGGCCGACCTTGCGGGCCTTCTCGATGGTCCCCTGGAGGGTGGCGACGCACTCTTCGAGCCCGTCCTTGTTGCGGAAGACGAAGCAGCCCTTCATGAGCGCTTCCTGCATCTCGTTGCGTACGTCATAGACGTTCAACTTGCCGTTGCGCCCGTGGATGACGTCGTGGATACGCTCCTGCTGGCGCTTGATCTCGGCGTTGATGACCCGGGTGTCGAAGGTGGTCTCGTATCCCTTCAGGAACTCGACGATCTTGGCACCGATGATGCCGCCCGCGACCACGGTCTCGGCCAGGGAGTTGCCGCCCAGGCGGTTGAATCCGTGCATGTCCCAGCAGGCCGCCTCGCCGGCGGAGTAGAGGCCCTTGAGGCCGTAGACCGCGCCGTCCTTGTCGGTCCGGATGCCCGCCATGGTGTAGTGCTGGGTGGGACGCACCGGAATGAGCTGGGTGCGCGGGTCGATGCCCAGGAAGTGATGGCAGATCTCGTCCACTTCGCGCAGCTTGGTGGAGATGTGCTTGTCGCCCAGGTGGCGGATGTCCAGCCAGAGGTGCTCGCCGTAGGGGGACTTCACGCCCTTGCCCGCGCGCATGTGCTCGGTCATCCGGCGGGAGACCACGTCGCGGGAGGCCAGCTCGGCCTTTTCCGGCTCGTAGATGTGCATGAACCGCTCTTCGTTGACGTCGAGCAGGGTTCCGCCGTCGCCGCGGCAACCCTCGGTGACGAGGATGTCGGTAGGCACGATGCCGGTGGGGTGGAACTGGATGGATTCGGGGTTGCCGATGGGAACCAGCCCGGTTTCGTGGGCCAGGATATGGCCGCCGCCGTCGCAGATGACCGCGTTGGTGGTGGCCTTGTAGATGCGGCCGAAACCGCCGGTGCAGATGGCCGTGGCCTTGGCCAGGTGAACTTCCAGCTCGCCGTTGCGCAAGTCGCGGACCACCGCGCCCATGCACTTGTCGCCGTCATGGATCAGCGAGATGGCTTCTTTCTTGTCGAAGACGTCGATGCCCAGTTGGGCGCAGCGGTTGTCCATGGTGCACATGACCGCATGGCCGGTGCCGTCGGAGGTGTAGCAGGTGCGCCATTTGGCCGTGCCGCCGAAGGAGCGGGCGGTGATCAGGCCCTCGTTTTCTTCCTTTTCGTACTTTTCGAATTTTTCGCCGCCCTTGAAGTAGAAGGACTGGCCGGGAACCACGCGGTTCCAGGGCACGCCCCAGGCCGCGAGTCGGCGCATTTCGATGGGCGCGGCGTCGGCGAAGAGGCGGGCGACCTCCTGGTCGCAGCCCCAGTCCGACCCCTTGACGGTGTCGATGAAGTGGATGTCCGGGGTGTCCCCTTCGCCCTTGGCACTGTTGCCGAGTGCGGCCTGCATGCCGCCCTGGGCGGCCGAGGAATGGGAGCGCCGGGCCGGGACGATGGACAGGCAGGTGGCTTTGAATCCGTTCTGCGCGGCCTCGCAGGCCACGCGTTCGCCGGACAGTCCGGCGCCGATGACGAGCAGGTCGGAATAATATGTCTGCATGGTGTTCACCTCGCTAGCTCAGCGTTATGAAGCGGATCAGGGTGAGGACGCCGATGACCATGAAGATGGTGAACAGGGTCGACTCGAAGCGCTTGAAGCCCTTCCGCTGCTCGGATTTCACGAATCCCCATTTCACGCCGATGCGGTAGAAACCGACGCTGACGTGCAACTCCACGCTGGGAAGGAGGATCATGTAGAAGAGGAACCACCAGAAGTGCTGCATGCGGGCGGCGGACTTGGCGGCGGAGATGGGCAGGTCGTTCAGCACGACCCACATGTGGATGGCGCCCATGATCAGGATGATCATGGCGGTCACGGCCTGGATCACCCACAGCCACGTGTCGCGGTGCTTGAGCATCTTCGCGTGGGCCAGGATGGTGCCCTGCCCCTCGGCGCGGAAGGGAATCTTGCGCGCGGCCATGGCGAAGTGGACCAGGAAGGTCAGGAAGATCAGCGGACCGCCCACCTGGGCCATGTAGGTGGCTTCGAAGAAATGGGCGATGGCGTTCATGACGCTCGGGGAGATGACCACCGAGGATACGAGCAGCATGTGACACCACATGAAAAGGATCAGGCATGCTCCCGTCAGCATCTGCAGCCAGTCGAGGGCGGCGTCGGTGAGCGACACGCCTGGGACGGATGTCGTAAAGGTTTTCATCATTCTTCACCTGTTGTTCTTGATTGATACGAAGTAGACCTTGCCTCTTGAACCGCCTCGGCCGTGGCGGATAGCCCGTCCCGTCGGAATAGGAGCCGACGGGCGCGTCCGCGCACGGTGCGATGCGCTTGCCGAGATCCTCCTTAAGAACCTCCTCAATACATCGGATATGGATCGCAACGGTTTCGGAAAAGCAACAGGCATGCCAGAATCCGTGACAAAAAAGTCACGCGATTACACGGCTATAATATGTCGAGAGAATGGAGATGAGCGGATTCTTGCCGATCTGGGGTAATATGATCGGCAAGAATCCGCCGATAGTTATTCAGACCGTTTAAGTCCGTATTTGGTCATCTTTTCGTTCAGGGTGCGGCGGGGGATGCCGAGGTCGTCGATGACGTCCTTGATGACTCCGGCGTTGCGGTTCAGGGATTCCTGGATGAGGTGCCGCTCGAACAGGGCCACCTGGTCGCGGAGGCTGACGGCCTGGGGCGCGGTGTCGCCGGTCTTGGCGGCCATGATCTTGGCGATGCGTTCCTTGAACGGCAGGGGGGAGAGGATGTACCGTTCGGCCACGCTCTTGAGTTCGCGGACGTTGCCGGGCCAGTCGTGGCTCATCATCAGGGGCAGCCCCTCGGGACCGAGCGGGGCCGCGGTCATGCCGTAGGTGTCGGCCGTGCGCTCCAGGAAGAAGGAGAAGAGCAGGGGGATGTCGTTCATGCGTTCGCGCAGGGGCGGGACATTCAGCTCCACGGTGTTGATGCGGAAGTAGAGGTCCTCGCGCAGGCGGCCCTCGTCGATGGCCTTGCGCGGGTTTTCATTCATGGCGGAAATCAGCCGAAAGTGCACCGAGCGCGACGCATTGGCCCCCAGCGGAGTGATTTCGCGCATCTCCAGGGCGCGCAGCAGCTTGCCTTGGACGTCCAGGGGCATGGAGTTGAGTTCGTCGAGGAACAGGGTTCCGCCGTTGGCCGCTTCCAGCTTGCCTATGCGCTTGCCCTGGGCCCCGGTGAAGGCCCCGCTGACGTGGCCGAACAGCTCGCTCTCGGCCATGTCCACCGGAATGGTGGCGCAGTTGAGGGCCATGTAGGGGCCCTTGTTCGACAGAGAGAGGTTGTGGATGGCCCGGGCGATGACCTCCTTGCCCGTGCCGGTTTCGCCGAAAAGGAGCACGTTGGCCAGGGTGGGGGCTATGTGGGTGATTTCCTTCTTGAGCTCGCGCATGGGCTGGCTGGTGCCCACCAGCCGGGAATCAATCCCCTCGCAGTCGGACAGGGCCATCTTGAGCTGGCGGTTCTCGATCACCAGGCGTCGTTTTTCCAGGGCGCGCTTGATGGTCTCCACGATTTGTTCCGGATCGAAGGGCTTCTCCACGAAGTCGTAGGCCCCGCCCTGGATGGCCTCCACGGCCATGGCGATGTCGCCGTGCCCGGTGAACAGGACCACGGGGATGTGCTCGTCGATGGCCGCGATCTTCTTTTGGAAGGCCAGGCCGTCCAGGCCGGGCATCTTCACGTCGGTCAGGACGATGCCCGTGTAGTCCGGGGTGATGTCTCGCAGGGCCACGCGGGCGTCCGCGTAGTCGGCGACTTCGAAGTCCGAGAGTTCCAACCATTGTCGGGCGGAGTCCCGGACCGACTGCTCGTCGTCTACCAATATGACTTTCTTCATGATTTGTCTTCTTGTTGTTGCTTGGAAAGGGGCAGGATGACGAAGAATTCGGCCCCGATCGGGTCGCGGTTGGCCACCCGGAAATCGCCCTTCATGTCCTTCACGATCTTGTAGGAAATGGACAGGCCGAGTCCCACGCCGATGCCCTCCTTTTTGGTGGTCACGAAGGGCTCGAAGATTTTTTTGCCGACCTCTTCGGCGATGCCGGGCCCGTTGTCCCAGACGTGGATGGTAGACTTGTCGCCTTCCACGGACAGCCGCACGCCGATGAGCGGCGAGGCCGTTTCCTGGAGGGCGTCCAACCCGTTGCGGAATAGGTTGATGAGGACCTGCTCCATGCGCATGCGGTCGCCCCGGATGAGCACGGGCTGGCCGGGCATGGACAGCTTCAGATCGCAGTTTTCCACCATGAACTGGTGCTTCATCAGGTTGAGGGCTTCCTTGATGGCCAGACGCAGGTCGAATTCGATGTCCTTGTCCGTGGTCCGCCGGGCAAAGGACTTGAGCTGTCCCGTGACCTTGGCCATGCGGTCGCCCAACTCCGAGACTTTGAGCAGGGTGGGGTCGAGGTCTTCGAGCTTGTTGCGCTTGAGCATCAACCGGCAACTGGCCACGTAGGTCTTGGTGGCCGCGATGGGCTGGTTGAGTTCGTGGGCGATGGCCGTGGCCATCTCACCCAGCGCGGCCAGCTTGCCCGCCTGGACCAGTTCCTCCTGGGCCGCGCGCAGTTCGTGCTCGGTGCGCTTGCGCTCCTCCACCTCCTGGGCCAACTGGCGGTTGATGTCCCGGATGCGGTTGGCCTCCGCGGCCTGTTGGCGGGAGATCTGCCGTTGGCGGCGTTCGCGCAGGAAGAGGCGGGTCAGCACGGCCAGGCCGAGGAGCACGAAGGTGGTCAGGGACACGCCCAGCGTCCGTTCCCAGAGCGGTCCCTGGGGCGTGAGATAACTGATCTTCCAGTCCGTGCCCGGGATTCCCCGGGTGTTCAGCAGGAAGCGTTCGGTGCCGATGGTCGTCTCGCTGACGAAGCCGAAGCGGGTGCGCGTGTGCCAGGCCAGGTGCTTGAGTTGGTATTTGGGATAGTGTTCGCGGTCGTGGATTTCCTGGATCATGCCCGCGTCCAGCGGTGTCAGGGTCATGTATTTCCAGGAAGGGCGACTGGTCAGGACGATGACCCCGTTGGAATCGGTCACGATCAGGGTCTCGCCGCCCTCCTTCCAGAGACGCTCCAGGGGAGAGAGGGCGATCTTGGCCACGGCCACGCCGAGAACCTCGTCGTTGTCCTTGATGGGGTGGGAGATGTAGATGCCGGGTTCGCCCCGGGTGATGCCCACGCCGAAGAAGATTCCCTGGCTCCCGGACATGGCGTCCTTGAAGTAGGGCCGGAAGCCGAGGTCCAGGCCGACGAAGGCGTTGGGGCGATCCCAGTTGGAAGCCGCCTTGACGATTCCGTCCGTGCCGATGATGTAGACCACCGACGACTCGGCGATGGTGTTCACCCGCTTGAGAAAACGGTTGATGGGCGTTGCCTCGCCGCCCTTGGTCAGAAAGGCCGAGACCATGCCGTTCTCGGAAATGAGGTAAGGCAGGTATTCGTATTTGCGCAGTTCGGAATCCAGCGTCATCTCGTACAGGGTCAGGCGTTCCTCGGAGACCTGCTCCAGGTCCTGGAGATAGTCGTACTGCACCAGCAGGCCGACAATGAACGGCAGGCCGATGAGCAGGAATATGCCGAGCGTTACGGCCGGGGTGTTGAAACGGGTTTCGTTGAAGGCTTTCATGCTTTGCCTGTGCCTGTTCCCGAACGAGCGGGGGTTGGATCTGTTTCGGTCCGCTTTTCAATAATAGGCGGAAATCCGCCGATCGGGCAAGGGCGAAAGCGGGCCGCTTGCAGGCCGCATGTGTTCAACATACTGTATTTATTTAATTTGCTTGTGTTAACGGGAGATTCCATGCCCATGATCTAGCAAATAGGATACCGACATCCCGGCGCGGGAGATATATTTCGTCGTTTGGGCCGGGGCGCGTGGAATCAGTGCGGGAAATTCTCGGTGTAGGCCACGCTTCGATCGGGCAGGAACCAGATGCAGGCGCTCTTGGGCGAATACTCCTTGAGGAAGGCGGTCCCCCGGGCCGGGCCCATGATGAACAGGGTGGTGGCCAGGGCGTCGGCCAGTTCAGCGGTATCGGCTATGACGGTCACGCCGATGGATTTGTGGGCCGAGTCCATGGTCGAGGGGTTGATGATGTGGTGGTGCTTGATGGGCCCGCCCTGCTTGTCCGGGCTGACGAATTGCCGGTAGTCGCCCGAGCCGCATACGCCTTTGTCACGCACGGCGATGGTCTGGAATACGGCGTCGTGGCGCGGATGGCGGATGCCCACGTGCCAATCGCGGTCGCCGAAGCAACGGAAGTCGCCGCCCGCCTCGACGATGCCCGCGGGCACGCCGTGCTTTTTGAGCAGGGCCACGGCCGCGTCCACGATGGATCCCTTGGCGATGCCGCCGAGATCCAGCGCCATGCCCGCCTTTTCGAGCCGAACCCGGCCGCCCGGCCGGTCCATGAGGACCATACGGTAGTCCACGAGGCCGGACTTGGTCCGGGCCACGGACTCGTCCATGGCGTAGTAGAAGGGCGAGGTGGTCAGGGCTCCCACCGTGGGATCGAAGACTCCGCCCGTGGCCGCGCTGAAGGCCAGTGCCCGGTCGAGCTGGGCGAAGGCGCGCGGCGTGATCTTGACCCAGGATTGCCCGGCCGCGCGATTGATCCGGCCGATGGAGCCGCGGGGATTGCGGTGGTCGAAGTCCTGTTGCAGGGAGCGCATGGCGGTCATGGTTCGGCGGGCCGCCAGGGAGGCGGACTTGCGGCTCGGGGCTTCGATGGTCAGTTTGACCACCGTACCCATGGCCACGTCGGTGAAACGGTAGAGATCCTCGTCCCGGCCGTCGGGGCGCAGGTCCGGGGAGAGGGTCGGGATCAGGAGCAGGCCGAGCAGGCAGGCGGCCAGACCGGCGGCGCTCCAGGCCATGCCGCGCCCCCAGTGGAATCGGTCGCGGAAGACGTGGGTTGACAAAGGCAGGCAGGCCAGCGCGCCGATGACGGCGGCCGCCTTGAGCCCGGATGCCGGGGCGTGCAGGGAGTGGACGATGAATCCGCCGAGCAGCGGACCCAGGAGAAAGCCGAGCCCGGAGGCGAGGTTGGCCGCGCCGAAGACCGCGCCCTGGCGGTGGCTCAGGCGCGAGGCGAAGAACATGGACGCCGGGATGGACAGGGCCGCGCCCAGGCCGAGGATCACGCCGAAGGCGGCGAATTGCCAGAGCGTCCGGCATTCCCCCAGGGCGTAGAGACCTCCGGCGCTGACGAGCATGCCCAGGACCACGCGGCCCATGTCCGGGGTCTTGTCGTCGAACCGTCCGGCGAGCAAGAGTCCCAGGAAGGTGGCCAGGCCGGGCGCGGCGAAGGTGGCCGCGACGACCGGGCCGTGCCGTCCGAGCACGTCGGCCAGGACGATGGGATAGAAGGCGGCGGTCAGGCCGATGCCCAGGCTGCGCCCGCCGATGGCCAGGAGCAGGGCTCCGGCGCGGCTTCTGGACTGGACCGGTCCGGCCTCGGGCGAGGGCGGTCGGCTGGTGGTCGCCTCGCCGGGCAGGAGCAGGAGGGTGGCGACCAGGGCCAGGGCCAGGCAGGCTGATAACCCGACGAGAACCGGCCCCATGACCCCGGTCGTGTAGAGCAGGCTGCCGAGGATGGGTCCGGCAAAGGACGCCGCGTTGAACAGGGCCGCGTGGACCGCGAACCGCCTGGACAGGGCCGGGCCGTCCGCCGACCCGCCCAAGGCGGCCAGTCCCACGGGCCGGACCAGGCCGGTAACCAGCCCCATGGCCACCTGGACCATGTACAGTGCGGTCATGCCGGGGGACAGGAAATAGGTCATGGGAATGAGACAGCCTGCGGCCATGGCCAGGACCAGGACCGGCTTGGGACCGAAGCGGTCGGCGGCCAGGCCGGACAGGGGCGAGACCAGGAGCTTGGCCAGGTAGTATCCGGCAAAGGCGGTGCCGAGCCACGCGCCGCTGACCCGTTCGTCCAGGGTCAGCAGCGGGATGGTGAAGGCGAACAACCCCACTCCCAGGGTCGTAAAGAGTCCGCCGGTCAGGACGGCGGCAAGGGTGCGGTTGCTCCCGGTGGCGTGCATGTCGTTTTCAGGGGTTTCGCCGGGCAGGCGGTTCTCGGCGGTGCGGCCGGTTCCTCGGGACGCCTCACTCTGACCGTAATGGCCGAGGTTGTCCACCCTTGCGCGTCCAGGGTCAATGGACGAACTGCTCGTTGAAGATGCGCTCCTCCAGGGAGTGATCCGGGGCGAAGAGGATGTGCGCCGGCCGCGAGTGATCCTCGTGGACCAGAATATGGGTCACGTTGCGGACCTCCAGGAAGTCCGCCGTGGCGCTGACCGGTCGTTGTTTCGGGGTGAGGATTTCGAATTCCACGTCGGCCGTGTCGGGCAGCAGGGCACCGTTCCAGCGGCGGGGCCGGAAGGGGCAGATGGGCGTCAGGGCCATGACGTTGGAGCCCAGCGGGATGATCGGCCCGTGGGCGGACAGGTTGTAGGCCGTGGAGCCCGCCGGGGTGGCGATCATGATCCCGTCGCAGACCAGGTTGTCCAGCCGCTCGCGCCCGTTGATGAACAGCCGGATGTGGGCCGATTGCTGGGAGATGCGCAGCATGGCCACTTCGTTGAAGGCCAGGGCCGAGACGCGGTCGCCGTCATCGGTGGCGGCGGTCATGGACAGGGGGCTCAGGAGGTGCTCCTGGGCAGCTTCGATGCGCTCGAAGAGGTTGTCCGGGGAATACTGGTTGAGCAAAAAGCCGATGGTTCCGCAGTTCATGCCGTAGATGGGCAGGTTCCGGTCCATGACCTGGTGCATGGTCCGGAGCATGAACCCGTCGCCGCCCAGCGCCACCAGGGCGTCCGCCTCGTCGAGGGAGGCCAGGGAATAACGCTCCCTGAGGGCGGCGAGACGTTTTTGAGCGGTGGGGGTTCGCGAGGCGACGCAGGCGATACGGCGTATGGCGGATTCCATGATGTCTCCTATCCTGTTGCGCGGTTCTTTGCTGGACCCACTACTCTGCATGGATCGTGCCGTAAAGGGGGAGCGGTGCATTTCCCCGGGCGCGCGCAAAAGGGCCGTCCGGCGCCGGGGCATCGGACGGCCTGAGGAGAAGCCGGGACGGGTCAGATGGCTTCGTCGCGGTGGCAGTCCTTGGAATAGATGTATTCCATGCGCTCGCGGCCGATGCCGTAGCAGGCCTGCTTGCAGAACGGGGCGATCCAGATGAAGTCGCCGGATTCCACGGGCAGCCATTTCTCATCCAGGAGATAGAGGCCCTCGCCCTGATAGATGTACATGCCGTGTTCCTGGACGTGGGTTTCCACGAACGGATGGCAACCGCCGGGCAGGAAGGCCAGGGTGTGGAAGTTCATGTCGAAGGCCTGGTCCACGGGCAGGAGGTCGCGCACGAAGACATTCTCCATGGCGTCGTAGCGGCTTTCGGCGATGTCCCGGATGGAGCCGGTCACCGTCCACGGGACCTGGACCGCGGGGTTCGGGTGGGGGATGAAGCGCTGTTTGTAGAGCAGGATCTCCACCGGCGCGTCGCCCAGGGAGGCGAAGGAGACGCCCTTGCCCGGGGGCGCGTAGATGTAGCCGCCGGCGGTCAGGGTTTCGGTTTTGCCGTCCACGACGGCCTTCAGGGAACCTTCGCCGGACATGACGAAGAGAAAAGTCTCGATGTTCTCGGCCCTGCCGTAGGGCATGGTCGTCCGGCCCTCGGTGGAGACGGTGCCGACCATCTGCACGAAGTTGGCTCCGAGCTTGGGCGAGGCCAGGATGGACAGGGCGCAGCCCTCGATGCCGGGGACCACGTTGACGACTCGGCCCTCTGTGGTGATGACCGCGTATTTGCCGGGCTCGTAGGCGGAGCGGTTTTTCAGGAAGCCTTCGGGATAAGGCATGGTTGTCCTCGTTGTTTCGGCCTGCTTGGGGTTGCCGACGCGCGGGGGAGAGGTCGTTTCCCCCGCGTTCCGGATGGTGTCTGCTATTTACCGAATTCTTCGCGCCGGATCACGCCGGTTTTTTTCATGTTCGAATCCGTCCGGGGGCGGCGCATGCGGTTCGAGATGTATCTTCTCCTGCACGGCTCCACCCGCCGATGTCACGGGCCGAACCTCGCCCTTTACTTTCACACGATCAAGGCGTCCGACAACCGTTTTTTCACCGGAACCGTCGCTCCGTTCCCCGGAATTCCCTTCGAGAGTCGGCCCCTGCCCCAGGCCATGCGCGACAGCATGCCCCCGTGTGCGCGGCCTTGGCGGACGAGGCCATGCCCGGGCCCTCGACCGGATCGTTTTGCCGCCGATTTTTTCTCGGCCGGAGAGGTCCGGAGCGCATTGCAAGGCGCCGGGAAATGCTCTACGGAACAAGAAGGCGGAGGCGAAAATCTCCGCTTTTATCCACGAGGTGCATACTTCCATGAAAGATATTCAGAAGTTCATCGCCGGGTTCCGGAATTTCCGGAACGAGTATTTCTGCCGCGAGGACGCTCCCTTCGAAGTCCTCTGCCAAGGGCAGAACCCCACCACCATGGTCATCGCGTGCAGCGACTCGCGCACCGACCCGTCCTTCATCATGCAGTGCGAGCCGGGCGACATCTTCGTCGTTCGCAACGTGGCCAACATTGTCCCCCCCTACGAGAGCGACGAGGGCTTCCACGGCGTGTCCTCGGCCATCGAGTATGCGGTCAAGGTCCTCAAGGTGGAGCACCTCATCGTGCTCGGTCACTCCTTGTGCGGCGGCATCGACGCGCTGATGCACGACGACCAGGTGCGGCACACCGAGTTCCTCCACAAATGGCTGTCCGTCATGAGTCCGGTGCGGGATGAGGTTGTGGACCATTTCGGCGAGGTCAACAAAAAGTCCTGCACCGCCTGCGAGATGGCGGGCATTCTGCGTTCCGTGCGCAACCTGATGACCTTCCCCTGGATCAGGGAGCGGGTGGACGCCGGGGAACTGAACCTGCACGGCTGGTATTTCGAGATGGAATCGGGCCAATTGCTGAGCTACATGCGCGAGACCAAGTCCTTCGAGCCTCTGAGCAAGTGTTGTCCGATCCTCAAGCGTGAGCAGTGGGACGAGGCCGACTAGGCCAAGGCGCCTTGCGCGCCGCGTCGAGTTCACGTATGGTGGCTGTCGGTCGGCAGTTCACCCAGGCGTCGCCGCCCCTCCCCGGGGAGCTAAACCTGCCATCATTCCCATTCCGTTCGACACCTTGCCGCGTGCCGGGTCGGAAGTCGGCGACCACCGGCAGTCCCCATACGAGACAGGCGCGCAAGCGAGGATATGTCATGTCCAGAGTTCCCATGCCCTTTTACGCGGGGGACGTCTCCGCACTGGCCCGAACCCTGCGCCGCAAGCTTCAGGATGCGGAAGCCGCGCCCGGCCACGTTGAATTGCTCAACCTGCTCGTCAAGTCCGTGGGCTATCGCAATTTCCAGCACTTCAAGGCCGAGTTCGAGGGCTGTCGGGCTGTAGAGCCCCCCGAGATGGCGGCCGCCGAGGTCAATGCGAAGCGCGTGAAGCGAGTGGTCCGCCTGTTCGACGGGCGGGGCCTGCTCACCCGCTGGCCCAAGAAGCACTCCGAGCGCATGCTCTGCCTGTGGGTCATGTGGTCGCGCATCGCGCCGCGTCGCGACTACAACGAGCGCGAGATCGGCGAACTGCTCGAACAACATCATCTGTTCGCGGACCCCGCTTTGCTCAGGCGCGAACTGGCCGATCACCGCATGGTCGAGCGGACCAGCGACGGCAGCCGTTACCGGCGCATGGAGACCCCGCCGCCCGCTGAGGCCGTGGAGGTCTTCCGGCGGCTGCGCGCGTAGCCTTCCCGCAACGCGCGGAAATTCGAGGACCCCGGTTTTGCGCCGGGGTCCTTTTTTTACGGATTTGCGTGCGCGTCCGGCGGGAACTGGGTGCCGCTCCGGCATGCCGCACCGGCGCGAGCGGTGGGAAAATAATGGCATACGCTTGTATTAGGAAGAATAATCATGATACGTTGTCCCTTCGGGGCAGTCCTGCCCGTATTGCATACTAAGGAGATAGAAAATGCTTGTTGCTCCATATGACGCCATTCATGATGAATTGCTTACATTTTTGCCCAAAAATCGGGTTTATACCGATCCGCTGCGTACCCTGGCGTACGGCACCGACGCCAGCTTCTATCGGCTTATCCCCAAGATCGTGGTGGATACGGACAGTGAGGACGAGGTGGTCCGCATTCTGGCCGTGGTCAATAAACATCAGGTGGCGGTGACTTTCCGCGCGGCGGGCACCAGCCTGTCCGGCCAGGCCATCAGCGACTCGGTGTTGGTCCGGCTGGGCGACGGCTGGCGGCATTACCGCATCTTCGACGACGCGGCCAAGATCGAGCTGGAGCCGGGCATCATCGGCAGCCAGGCCAACAAATACCTGGCGCCGCACGGCAGGAAGATCGGTCCGGACCCGGCGTCCATCGACACCTGCAAGATCGGCGGCATCGTGGCCAACAACGCCTCGGGCATGTGTTGCGGCGTGGCGGAGAACACCTACAAGACCCTGCACTCCATGCGCCTGGTCCTGGTGGACGGCACACCGCTTGATACCGGCGATCCGGCCAGCCGCAACGCCTTTGCCCAGAGCCATGGGCGTATCCTCGACGGTCTGTCCGAGATGCGCGCCAGAGTCCTGGCGGACAAGACCCTGGCCGACCGCATCCGGCGCAAGTTCAAGATCAAGAACACCACCGGCTACAGCCTCAACGCCATCGTGGATTTCGAGGATCCCTTCGAGATTCTCCAGCACCTCGTGGTGGGCAGCGAGGGGACCCTCGCGTTCATCTCCAAGGTGGTCTACAATACCGTGGTCGAACACCCGCACAAGGCCTCTTCCCTGATGCGTTTCCCGGACATTCGCTCGGCCTGCCAGGCCGCCACCGCCGTTCGCGGCGGGGCCGTATCCGCAGCCGAGATCATGGACCGTGCGGCCATCGCCTCGGTCCAGGACAAGCCGGGCATGCCCGAGGGCTTGGACCAGCTCGGCCCGGATGCCTGCGCCCTGCTGGTCGAGGTCCGTGCCGGGTCGGCCGACGAGCTGGCGGAGAAGATTGCGGCGGTCAAGGAGATCGTCAAGGACATCGAGCCGCTGGAACCACACCAATTCACCGATGTGCCCGCCGAATTCGGCAAGCTGTGGAACGTGCGCAAGGGCCTCTTCCCGGCCGTGGGCGCGGTGCGCGAGCCGGGCACCACGGTCATCATCGAGGATGTGGCCTTCCCCATCGAATCCCTGGCCGACGGTGCCCTCGATCTCCAGGCGCTCTTCGTCAAGCACGGTTACGACAAGGCGATCATTTTCGGCCATGCGCTCGAAGGCAACCTGCACTTCGTCTTCACCCAGGCCTTCGGCGCCCAGTCCGAGATCGACCGCTACGAGGCGTTCATGAACGACGTCACCGACATGGTCGCCAACAAGTACCAGGGCTCCCTCAAGGCCGAGCACGGCACCGGCCGGAACATGGCCCATTTCGTGGAGCTCGAATGGGGCCGGGACGCCTTCGCCCTCATGCGCGACATCAAGCAGCTCTTCGACCCCCAGGGGCTGCTCAACCCCGGCGTCATCCTCAACGACGACCCGCGCGCCCACCTCAAGGACCTCAAGCCGCTGCCCGTGGCCGACGACATGATCGACCGCTGTATCGAATGCGGCTTCTGCGAACCGGTCTGCCCGTCGCGGAGCCTGACTTTGACCCCGCGCCAGCGCATCGTGGCCTATCGTGAAATCGCCCGCCAGGAACAGGAGGGCGACGCCGCCGAGACCAAGAAGGCCTTCCACGACAGCTACGATTACGACGGCGAGGCCACCTGCGCCGCCGATGGTCTGTGCGGCACCCGCTGCCCCGTGTCCATCGATACCGGCAAATTCATCAAGCAGTACCGCGCCTGGGGCCACGGCCGCTGGGACAACGCCGTGGCTTCCTTCGCCGCCGGGGCCACCGGCCTGACCATACACGCGATTTCCGGGGCCCTGCGGGTGGCGGGAGCCGCCCAGGACGTGCTCGGCGACCGGGCCATGGATGCCGTTGCGGGCGCTCTGCACAAGGGTTCCGGCAAGCTCATCCCCCGCTGGAACACTTCCATGCCCCGCACCGCGACCCCGGCTCGGCTGACCTCGCCCAAGACCGGCGACCGCGTGGTCTATTTCCCGAGCTGCGTGGCCCGGCACATGGGGCCGGAAAAGCATGATCCGGACAAGACCGCCATTCGCGACCGCACCCTCAGCCTGCTGGCCAAGGCGGGCTACGAGGTCGTCTATCCGGCCAATATGACCAAGCTGTGCTGCGGCCAGCCTTGGGAGTCCAAGGGGCTCATGGGTCAGGCAGATCGGAAGCTCCAGGAACTGGAATGCGCCCTGCGCGCGGCCAGCAACGGGGGCGAACTGCCCATTCTCTGCGACACCAGCCCGTGCCTTTACCGCATGAAGGAGCACATCAAGGACCTCAAGCTCTATGAGCCCGTGGAATTCGCGGTCCAGTTCCTGACCGACCGTCTGGAGTTCACCCCGGTCAACCGCCGGATCGCCCTGCACATCACCTGCTCGTCGCGCAAGATGGGGCTGGCCGAGCCCATGGAGGCCCTGGCCCGGCGCTGCGCCCGCGAAGTGGTTGTGCCCGAGGAGGTCTTCTGCTGCGGTTTCGCCGGGGACCGGGGCTTCAATTACCCCGAGCTCAACGAGGCGGCCCTCAAGGACCTGCACAAGCAGCTTGAGGGATGCACCATGGGCTACTCCACCTCGCGCACCTGTGAAATCGGCCTCTCTCTGCACGGCGAGGTGCCCTACAAGAACATCATCTTCCTGCTCGACGAGGCGAGCTGGCCGAAACAGGCGGAGTAGGAAGGGCCTCCGGCGGCCGGGGCGCTGCCCCGGACCCCGCCAGGGAACCCTTTGAAAAGGGTTCCCTGGACCCTCCCAAACTTTTTGTGTGCCTTCGGCAGGGGCGTGTGGCGCCCACCGTGCGGTGTATGATTNCCGGGGCGCTGCCCCGGACCCCGCCAGGGAACCCTTTGAAAAGGGTTCCCTGGACCCTCCCAAACTTTTTGTGTGCCTTCGGCAGGGGCGTGTGGCGCCCACCGTGCGGTGTATGATTTCAAGAGAAAAAACGGATCGGACGGCGTGCTTCTTCGCGTGAGGAAGGGCGCCGTCTTTTCGCTTCACTCCCCCGCGAAGCGGAACTAAAAAGTTTGGGAAAAGGAGGGGATGGGGGTCCGGGGGAAGGGGAGGAAAGAACCCTTTTCAAAGGGGTTTTCCTCCCCTTCCCCCGGCCGCCGGAGGCAAAAATACCATGTCGGCACTCCCGAGTTTT